>JAOPWA010000264.1 GCA_025965915.1 Dactylosporangium sp.
CTTCCGCCCGGGCCGCACTCGCCTCCGCCTTCGCCGCCGCAGCCTCGGTGCGGGCGGCGGCGGCCGCCACGCGCGCCTCGTCGACCGCCATCGCGGCCTTTTCTGCGGCGTTCCGCAGGGACGCCAGGGAATTCTCGTGCCGGTCCTTCTCGGCCAGGTAGGCCGGGTCGGTCTCGGCACCGCCCAGCGTCCTCGGCCCTTCCTGGAGCCGACCCATCAGCCGTAGTCCGACGACGAGGAGGATCACCAGGAGGACGGCTACGATCGCAACCACGAACACAAGCACGATCTCTGCCGGTTGCATGGCCGCCCCCTCCCCATCGGCGCCGGGTAGAACCGGGGCGCCGTATGCCGGTTTAGGAGATGCCCGCGTCCGCGGTGGGGGCCGATGTAAGTCCGTCCTGCGGCGCCTGGCGGGCCTCGCAAGCGGCGATTGCTGGCAGGCGGCGACGGGGCCACATCGAACCTGCCAAAGCTACCCGCATGGGCAGTAAAATGTTGCTTACTTGTAACGTGATCTATGTTGTGCGGTTGAATCCGCGGTGGGTGGGCGCTCTCCTTCAGTAAGGCGAAGGCTAGGTCGTAGAGGGCGCTTCGGTCAAGGAGCCATGATCAGACTCGGAGCGGGACGTACGGTACGAGTGACCGCTTAATCACTGGGCGCCCTGGTCAGGCAGGTATGCACAACTGCGCGACTACTTGGAAATTGGCGTTTTCGCGCATCCACCCGTTTCCGTCCATCCACCACAGTGGACGATCCTGCCGGAGGCCGGAGCCGGGATGCGACGGGTCACTCCCCGGGCTCGGCGGCCTCGGCGAGTGCGTCGGGGTCAATGCCGTCGGCGAACTCGGCGGTCTCCGCCTCGGCGGCGAGCGCCTCCTTCACCACCCGGATCGCAAGGCCCGCAGGGTAGCCCTTGCGGGCCAGCATGCTGACGAGCCGCCGGAATGCCGCATCCGGCGCGGCCTTTCGCTCGATGCGCATACGACGCGCCACCAGCGCCCGGGCGGTCTCCTCCTCCATCTGCGGGTCCAGCTCGTCAAGGGCCTCGTCGACCGCCTCCGCGTCGACGCCCTTGCGGCGAAGCTCGCCCGCGAGGGCCCGGCGAGCCAGCCCCTTGCCGTGGTGGCGGCTGGTCACCCAGGCACGGGCGAACGCCTCGTCGTTGATGATGCCGACTTCGTCATAGCGGTCGAGCACCTGGTCGACGACGTCCTCGGCGATGCCGCGTCGGTGCAGCGCGGTCGCCAGCTCCGCGCGCGTCCGTGGTCGGACGGCCAGCTGCCGCAGGCAGATCTCCCGCGCCAGCTCGGCCGGGTCACGACTGGGTTCCGCCGCCGGGTCTCCCCGGCGACGGGCGGATCTTTCGGCAGGGACGTCCCGCTGAGACGAGTCAGCGGGACCCCTACCGTGTCGATAACGACGACCTGCCACGGTCAGACGAGACTCAGAAGTCCACCGACGCGATGTCGATCGGGCCGCCGGCCGCGTCATCCGTGGCCACCCCGACGCCGAGCTTCTCCTTGATCTTCTTTTCGATCTCGGCCGCGACGTCCGGGTTTTCCTTGAGGAAGTTGCGGGCGTTCTCCTTGCCCTGCCCCAACTGGTCGCCCTCGTAGGTGTACCACGCGCCGGCCTTGCGGATGATGTTCTGCTCGACGCCGACGTCGATGAGCGATCCCTCGCGGGAGATGCCCTTGCCGTACATGATGTCGAACTCGGCCTGCTTGAACGGCGAGGCCACCTTGTTCTTCACCACCTTGACGCGGGTGCGGTTACCCACGACGTCGGTGCCGTCCTTGAGGCTCTCGATACGCCGCACGTCCAGGCGCACCGAGGCGTAGAACTTCAGCGCCTTACCACCGGTCGTCGTCTCGGGAGAGCCGAACATGACACCGATCTTCTCGCGCAGCTGGTTGATGAAGATCGCGGTGGTGCCCGAGTTGCTGAGGGCACCGGTGATCTTTCGCAGCGCCTGGCTCATCAGGCGCGCCTGCAGGCCGACGTGGCTGTCGCCCATCTCGCCCTCGATCTCGGCGCGCGGCACCAGGGCGGCGACCGAGTCGATGACGATGATGTCCAGCGCGCCGGAGCGCACCAGCATGTCGACGATCTCGAGGGCCTGCTCGCCGGTGTCGGGCTGGGAGACCAGCAGCGCGTCGGTGTCGACGCCCAACGCCTTCGCGTAGTCGGGGTCGAGCGCGTGCTCGGCGTCGATGAACGCCGCGATGCCCCCCTCGGCCTGCGCGCTGGCGATCGCGTGCAGGGCGACGGTGGTCTTACCGCTGGACTCCGGGCCGTAGATCTCGACAACGCGACCGCGAGGCAGGCCGCCGATGCCCAGCGCCACGTCGAGGGCGATGGAACCGGTCGGGATCACCTGCATCTGGGCGAACGGCCGCTCGCCCAGCCGCATGACCGAGCCCTTACCGAATTGCTTGTCGATCTGGGCGAGGGCAAGGCCCAGCGACTTTTCGCGGTCTGGCATCCCTGCCATGTTTGTCACCCCTGTATTGGCCGTCTTCGCGGATGTGGTCGGTCGCTTCGTCACTCCGGACACGCTAGGCCCTGGGTCCGACAAAAACGCGCCGGCAGGCCGTAGTTGTGGATAGAGCGCCGGTCCGTACCGCTGTGGACAATACCCGTACAGGTGTTCGAGGCAAGGGGCGACACCCCTATCCACCCGCTCAAAATCTCGGGTATTTCCCGACTTAAAGGAGAAAACGGGCAAGCCGCTCAGCGGAGCCGGGACGGCACCCGATCGGGATAGGCGGAGACGACCGCCCGCCAAACGCTGCCGGTCTCTTCCCCCGCCGCCAGAGCCTGCTCGATGGTGCGGCCACCCAACTGCGAGAGGACCTGATCGTGGGCCACGCTGTTCGCGTACCCAGGCCCAAAAACCTTCTCGAGCCGCTCCCAGAAATCGGTCAGCCGCACCCTCTAGCTCCCCTCTGCCATCACCAACGCCGGCACGGGCCGGAGCGCCAGGGCGACCAGCGGCACCGCCGCAATCGCCGCCAGCAAGGTCAACGTCGGGTATCCCGACCAGGACACGATGAGACCGGACACAGCGCCGGCGAAGGCGCCGGACAGGCCCATCACCAGATCGGACAGGCCTTGCACTGCCGGTCGGATCACCGTACCCACCGACTCGGAAAGTAACGTGGAGCCAGCCACCATGGTGCCCGACCAGCCGAGGCCGAGCAGTGCCAGTCCCACCGACAACTGGGACGTATGGTGCCCGGCCGTCCCCGCGACCGCGCACGCCGCGAGCAGGGTGGCAAGGCCGCCGACGATCACCGGACGTCGCCCGATCCGGTCGGTCAACCAGCCCACGACGGGCGACAGCGCGTACATACCGGCGATGTGCAGGCTCAGCACGATGCCGACAACGCGTAGCACGTCGCCGTGCTCGTATCCGCCGATGTGCACCGGGGTCATGGACATGACACCGACCATGACAAGGTGCCCGACCGCGACCGCCGAGATACCCAGTCGCGCCGCAGGCTCCGCGCTAACCGCACGCATCGCCTCCCGCAGCCCGTCCGAGCGTACGGGCGAAGCGCTCTCCCCCAATCCACGCGCCACGAGCAGCGGGTCGGGCCGGAGCGCGACGGCGACCACGAGCGCGAGGATCGCAAAGGCGACGGCGCTGAACACGAACGGCCCGGCGTACTCGGGCAGGCCGGATCGACGGGCGTACCGGTCGGCGAGCGGGGCGAAGTTAGGCCCCGCCACCGCACCGAGGGTGGTGGCCCACACGACCATCGACAGCTGCCGGCCGCGGCGTGCGGGCTCGGCGAGGTCGACGGCGGCGTAGCGGGCCTGGAGATTGGCCGCGGTACCGCCGCCGAACAGGGCCATGCCGACGAAGAGCAGCCCCACCGAGCCGGTCGTCGTGGCGGCCACCACGACCAACGCGCCCAGGACCCCGCAGGCGTACGCGAAGACCAGACCGGGCCGGCGCCCCCGGCTGCGGATGAGGCGGGTGGCGGGGATCGCGAGCAGCGCGCCACCGACGACGGTGGCGCTGGAGGCGAGGCCGGACACCCCGGTACCGCCCATCGCCGCTGCCAGCAGCGCCCCGACGGAGATTCCTGTCGCGACGCCGATGCCGCCGGTCATCTGGGTCACGAACAGCAGGGACAGGGTGCGCCGTTGCAGTCTGGGGACGTCTATGGAGCTCATAGGCCGAGCGACCGTCCGATGATCTCCTTCATGATCTCCGTGGTGCCGCCGTAGATCGTCTGGACCCGGCTGTCCAGCCACGCCTTGGCGATCGGGTACTCGCGCATGTAGCCGTACCCACCGTGTAGCTGCACACAGCGGTCGGCGACCTTGTTCTGCAGTTCGGTGGTCCACCACTTGGCCTTGGCCGCGTCGGCGACGCTCAGGCGGCCGGCGTTGTACTCGGCGACGCAATGGTTGACGAACGTGCGCGCGATCGTCACCTCGGTGTCCAGTTCGGCCACGACGAACCGGTTGTGCTGGAACGTGCCGACCGGACGACCGAACGCCTGCCGGTCCCGCACGTACGCGAGGGTCAGCTCGAGCATCCGCTCAGACGCGGCCACGGCCGAGACGGCGATGCTGAGGCGCTCGCGGGGCAGGTTGCCCATGAGGTGATAGAAGCCGCTGCTCTCGGTACCGATGAGATTCTCGGCCGGCACCCGGCAATCGTCGAAGAACAGCTCGGCGGTGTCGTTGGCCTTGAGCCCGACCTTGTCCAGCCGGCGCCCGCGGGTGAAGCCGGGAGCGCCCCGCTCCACCGCGAGCAGGCTCACGCCGTGCGCGCCTCGCGCCGGATCGGTCTTCGCGACGACGATCACCAGGTCGGCGTGCTCGCCATTGGTGATGAACGTCTTCTGACCATTGATGACGTACTCGTCTCCGTCGCGCACCGCGGTGGTGCGGATTCCCGCCAGATCGGAACCGGCACCCGGCTCGGTCATCGCGATCGCCGTGATCATCTCACCGGAGCAGAAGTCAGGTAGCCAGCGCTTACGCTGGGCCGGCGTGGTCAGCTCGGTCAGGTAGGGCGCGACGACGTCGTTGTGGAGCCCGAACCCGAGGCCGGTGAGTCCGGCCGTGATCATCTCCTCGTCGAGCACCGCGTTGTACCGGAAATCGCGCTGGCCGCCCCCGCCGTACTCGGTGTCGACGTCCATGCCGAGCAGGCCGACGGCCCCGGCCTTACGCCAGACGTCGCGGTCGACGATGCCGGCCCGCTCCCATTCGTCGTGGTGCGGCACCGCCTCGCGGGCCAGGAATTGACGGCACAGCTGCCGGAACTCTTCGTGGTCGGCTTCGTACAGGTGCTGATCCATGTGTTCCTTCCAAAAGGACCCGGCGGCCGCGCGCCGCCGGGCCCCACGCGCGTCAGGCGCTGAGGATTCCGTAAATACTCTCTGGCGCCTCGATGACCTCAGAGGGCGCCGGTCTGGTGACCGTCACCGTCGTACCGAAGTCGGAGAACGTGGTGTGCTGCTTGATGTCGGTGCCGTTGACGGTCATGGTGGTGTCCATGGTGGACAGAAGGCCGTTGTCGTCGATGGTCGCCTCGAAGGGCACGGCCTTCGCCGAGTCACCAATGGTCGAGCGCAACTTGGAATTGGCCGCGAATGCCGGCGTCTTCGTGAGGTCCAGCGTGCCCTTGTAGTGCTTGTCACCGACCTTCTGCACCGAGGTGGCCGCCTTGAGGGAGTTGTAGGCCGGGTCGCCGGGATCCTGGATGCCCAGCCCGCCGACGGCCAACTTCGAGGCGTCGAGGTGCAGCCACTTGTCACCACCGCCGAGGGCCTCCGTGCCCGGCACACCCTTGGGGAACTTCATGTAGAACTGCCCGTCGACCACGATGACCTTCATCGACATGACCGAGTCCATCGTGACCGTCTTGTTCGGCGGGTCGGCGGCCCCCTGCAGGGTGACCCCGCCACCGGTGGCCGAGAACTTGTAGCTGGTGGCTCGCATCTTGTCCGCTGCGGCGATCAGCTCGTCCGCCGCGCTCGCCGCCTTCGCCGTCGCCGGCACAGCGGCGGACTTCGACCCGGCCCGAGCCGCCGTGTCGGTGCTCTTGCAGCCCACGGCGAAAACAGCACACCCGGCCAGCGCGAGCGCCGCGACCGCAGTACGAGCCCTCATCGATCCTCCCCTGGTCATCACGGAGCCGGATCGTATCGCCCCCGGGCTATCGGCTCGCGAGGGACTCGGCGACAACCCGCAGGTCATCGACGAGCCCCCGGTAGGCCGCGTCCCTGTCGTCGGCGCGCAGCACCGCCGACGGATGGATCGTCGCCAGTACGAACGCGTTGTCCTGCACCTCGGCGGCGAAGTCCTCGGGATGGTAGGCCGAGTCCGGCCACGGCATCGGGATACCCCGCTGCTGCGTCACCCGGAAGGACGGGCCGAGCAGGGCCTTGGCCGCGACCGCGCCGAGGGCCACCACGGCGCGCGGGTGCAGGACGCTGAACTCGGCCACCAGCCACGGCCGACAGGCCACGATCTCCGTACGGTTGGGACTCTCGTGGATGCGTCGCTTGCCCGGCGCGGCCGGCTTGTGCTTGAAATGCTTCACGGCATTGGTGACATAGGTTCGCGAGCGGTCCAGCCCAGCCTCGGCCATCGCCCGGTCCAGCAACTTGCCGGCGGGCCCGACGAACGGGACGCCCTGCCGGTCCTCGACGTCACCGGGCTGCTCGCCCACCATCACGGCGTCGGCGTCCGGCGGTCCCGCACCGAAGACGGCCTGGGTCGCCTCCTTGTACAGGTCGCAGCCTCTGCAGCTCTGGACAGCCTCGCGTAACCGGTCGAGGTCGTCGGTTTCAGGCACGAACGGCGCGGCGGTCGGGACGGTGTCGGCCATGAAGCCCGTTTACCCCTGGGCTACGACAGCTATGCCGACCGGGTGCCCGGACCCGGGCGTACCGCCCGCAGGACGGCGTCCGCGAGCGGCTCGATCTGCGCCGGGTCCAGCGGGCTGACCGTGATCCGCAGCCCCGGCGGAGCGGCCACGCGAAACAGCGAGCCGGGCGCCACCGCGTACCCGTCGTCGCGCAGCCGGGCCAGCGCGGCGGTCTCGTCTCCGACCGGCACCCAGACGTTGATGCCGGTCCGGCCGTGCGCGGCCAGCCCGCGCGAGCGCAGCGCGGCGAGCAGCGCCTCCCGCCTGGATGCGTAGCTTTCGGCCGCGTCGCGCACCAGCGGCGGCACGGACGGATCCCGCCACAGGTCCAGGACCAGACGCTGCAGGACGGTCGAGACCCAACCCGCACCGACGCGCATCCGCCCTTCGACCCTCGCCACCGTCGCCTCGTCGCCGGCCACGACAGCCAACCGCAGGTCGGGCCCGTAGGGCTTGGACACCGAGCGCACGAAGACCCACGAGTCGGTCGCCCCGGCGAGCGCGTGCAGCGGCACCGGGGACAGTTCGGCGGCGTGGTCGTCCTCCACCACCAGGACGTCCCGGTGGCGCCGCAGAAGGGCCCGAAGCGCGGCGGCACGGGTCCGGCTGACGGCAGCCCCGGTGGGGTTCTGCGCCCGCGTGGTGACGACGACGGCGTGAACGCCGCCGACCAGGGCAGCAGCGAGCCCCGCCTCCGTCGGCCCGTTGTCGTCGACGGGCACCGGTACCGGCGTCAGCCCGAGAGCGGCGATGAGATCGAGCAGGTTGGCCCAGCCCGGGTCCTCGACTGCGACCCGGTCTCCGGGGCGCAGGTGGGCGGTCAGCGCGCGCTCGATGCCGTCGAGGGCACCCCCGGTGATGGTGAGCGCGGGCGCCTTGACCGGCGCGAGCCGCTCCCGGGCCAGTTCGAGCAGCTGCGGGAGCGGTCCGGAGGCGCCGTATCCGACCGGGTCGCCATTGATCCGGCCCTGGGCGGCGCGCAATGACGGAATCAGGCGGGG
>JAOPWA010000270.1 GCA_025965915.1 Dactylosporangium sp.
GCTCTTCCGATCTGATCACGCCGGAGGCGATCCACCACAGGCCGCGAAGCTCGCGCCAGCCTTCCCAGATCAGCCAGGCTCCGCCGAACTCGGCGAGGCCGGCGAGGACGAACAGCAGCAGGGAGCGGGCGACGATCACGCATCTGACCGTACGGAGGCATCCTGCTCGTCGTGGTCGGCGGGTGCGCCACACCCGCAGCTGCTCCCGCCGGCACATCCACCGCTGTGTCGGCGGCGGCTGGCCCACCACCACGCGCCTGCGGCGAGTACGGTCAGAATGATCGCGACGCCGGGCATCCACTGTCCGAGCGCGGCCCAGCCCGCGCCGCCGAGCACGCCGGCGGCCAGCAGGAACGGGATCGCCCAGCAGGCGGCGCAGGCCAGCCCCGCCAGGTCGGTCAGCCCCGAGGGCAACGGCCGGCGGCGTGCGAGACGGTCAGCGGCGTTCGGCATCGGACGCTCCTTCAGGCAGGTCAGCACGGTGGGCGAGGTCAACGAACGGCAGCGGACAGCAGGAACTGCCGGCGCAGGTAACCAGGTCGTCGCAGCCGGCATCCAGCGCGGCGCGCAGCGTGCCGGCGATGACCTGCAGGTCGACGATCTTCGCCTCCACCTCGGTCAGCTTGTCTGCCGCGCGGGCCTGCAGTCCGGCGTCGGTGCGGCGGCCGTCGCGGTGCCGGCCGGCCTCCAGTAACTCGGCCACCTCGTCGAGGGTGAAGCCGAGCCGCTGCGCGGCCTTGATCACCCGCAACACGGTGACCGTCTGCTGCGTGTAGAGCCGGTGCCCGCCGAGTGTGCGGGCCGGTTCGGCGAGCAAGCCCCGCCGCTCGTAGTAGCGCAGGGTCTGGAGGTTCACCCCGGCCGCCGCGGCGACCTGGCCGCTTCGCAGCCCGCTCACGCCGCCGTCTCGGCCGCGGCCCGCACGGCGAGGACGTCGAGCACGTCGACGCGGGCGGTTGGAACCTCAACGTCGAGCTGTAACGCCCCGGCTGCCGGGATGAACGTGAAGGTGAAAAACGAGCAGCAGCTGGTCTCGCGGGCGGTCAGGTCACGGGCGCGGGCCTCGGCAGCCGGGTCCAGCTCCCACCGCAGCCTGGTCGGTACCGGGCGCTGCTGCCCGCGTAAGGCGGTGGTGAACAGGTCGTCGAACTCCGCCAGGCGCAGCGGCTGCTCGACCGTCGGCAGGGTGCACGCCTGCGGCACCCAACCCTCGGGGTTGTGATCCGTGGTCATGCCACGACGGTAAGCCTGTACCTAGGTATCAGATGCAACCCGCCGCGATCAGACCGCAGCGAAACGGCCAACTGCAGCGGGGAGACAGACTCTCGATGAGCTTCTCAGTTGGGCGGATGGGCACGATAGTTGCCGAACAGTCCGGTCACATGCAGCCGGCCATGATGTCCGATGCCCAGGCCGGGTAGGCGAGCGCGGCCAGCCAGGCCGCGAGCACCGTGACGATGGCGAGCATGGAGAGCACGCCCGCCGTCGCAGTGGGCAGCCGGCCGGCTGGGCGGTGCTCGACGACGGGGGCGGGTAGGTCGGCGAACAGGGCGTCGAGGTCGGGGCCTGTGCAGGCGGCCCACGCCGCCGCGACGCGCTGGTCGTATTCGGCCAGGGTGAGTCGTCCGGCGGCGGTGTGGGCGGCGAGCTGGTTGGCCGCGGTGAGCCGCTCGGCGTCGCCGACGCGAAGAGGTCTACTGGTCATCGCTTCAGCACCTCGCTCCCCCTGTTTTCGACGGTACCCGGCACCCCCGGCCACCGGCGGGTAAAGAGGGTCGACGCGATGGTGGCGTGAATCGGCACCGGATGTCCGGTCAGGTCGGGGACGTAAAACCAGGTGAACGCGTACCCCGACGCGGTTTGATGTTGGGGTGGCCCGCCTGGCCGGTCAGCGGGCGGCAGTGTCCGGCTGGCAGCAGGTGTCGGTGCAGCCCGGTTGGCAGTCGCAGCCGGCTTCCTGGGCGCTGGGGTGGTTCAGGCCCGCGACGGTGGCGCAGTCGCAGCCGTCGCCGCGCCAGGACTCGATGCCTTCTTTAACCGCGACGCCGGCCACGGCGAGGGCGATGAGGGGGTCCGCCCACCACCAGCCAGCCCAAGTGTTGAGGGCGAGGCCGATGAGGACCGCGCCGGCGAGGTAGGCGCACAGCAGGTTCTGGGTGCCTTCGCCGGCGGTGGCGCCGGAGCCCAGGCGCCGGCCGAGGCGCTGCTTGGCGACACCGAGGACGGGCATCAGGACGAGGCTGGCCGCGGTGAGCACGATGCCCAGCAGACTGGGTTGCGGGTGTTCGCGGGTGATCAGCTTGTGGACGGCTTCGACGGCGACGTACGGGGCGAGCAGCCAGAACGAGACCGCGACGGCTTTCTGCGCGCGGCGTTCGGCGGTCTGCGACACGGTCCGGGCGCCGGTGAACCGCCAGATCACAATGACGCTGGCCAGGCCCTCCACCGCGCTGGACAGGGCCCAGCCGATCAGGGCGATCGAGGCGGCGGTGATGCCGGCGACCAGCCCTGCGGCGCCTTCGATGGTCATCCACACCAGGCTCGCCCAGGACAGGGTGACGGCCCATCGGGCGGCGCGCAGCCACCCGGCGTCCTGGTTCATCGCAGCACCGGCGGTGGGTGCGCTCACCGGCCTGTCCCCGCTGGCGTGGCCCGTTCGGCGTGGCCGTAGGTGCGGCACAACGCGACCGCCTCGCCGGTGGCGGCCAGCACCGCCTCGGCGGCGGTGAGCAGGTCCATCAACTCCGGCCGGGTCAGCGTGTAGAACGACTGCCGGCCGGCGACCCGGTAGTCGACCAGGCCACAGTCACGCAGGCAGGCCAGATGTTTGGACACCGTGGACTGGGCCAGCCCCAGCTCGCCGGTCAGGTCCACCACCCGGGCCTCACCGTGGGCGAGGCGACGCACGATCGCCAACCGGGTCGGATCCGCCAGGGAGCGAAAAAGCGCCACCGCCGCAGCCAGGCCACCCTCGCCACAATTCATCGCCATGGCGCGATGATAGCCCAGTTTGGCGATGATCGGCGTGTCAGAGGAGACATCTCCTTCAACGCGCCGATCCAGTCCTCGTACGGCACGGACGGGTCGGGCCGGTGAAACTGGTACAGCCCAATCACGTCGACGCCCAGCGCGGCCAGCGACGCGCAGCGCGGCCAGCGACGCGTCGGCGGCCTTGCGCAGGTGCTTGGGCGCGCCGTCGACGTACCAGCTGCCGTCGCCCGGCCGCAGGTGCCCGCCCTTCGTCGCGACGAGCACTCCGCTGGTGTCGCCGGACCAACTGGCCAGCGCCTTGCTGATGGATGAGCCGCTCGGGCGCCTGCGCGAGCGCCTCGTCGATCACGTCGTTGTCGAAGTCGCCTTCGACGAAGGGGAACACCACGGCCCGGTCGACCCCAACCTCGTCGATCCTGGCGATCAGTTCCGCGGCCGTCTAGCTGGCGCCGTGGCGTACCCTGAGATGGTTATGCGCGTCGATATATATCGTGCTCCACTCTCTTTCGAGTTTCGTTCGAGCCGGCCTAGCCCGTCCACCCGGCCCTTCGGCCGGTCACCGGCGCCGGGTCACCCCGAGCGCGAGGGCGAGGAGGATCAGCAGGCCGTTGAGGCCGTACCGGTAGGGCGCGCCGAGGCCGAGCAGGGTGAGCCCGTTGGCCAGCAGCGCGACGAAGACCGCGCCGACCACGGTCCAGGAAACCCGGACCAGGGGCCGCGGCGAGG
>JAOPWA010000281.1 GCA_025965915.1 Dactylosporangium sp.
CCGAGATAGGGACCGAACGCGGGAGCATAGGCACCGGACGGGCCGAAGTGGTTGTAGACCGCGTCGATGATCACGCCGAGACCACGGGCGTGGCAGGCGTCGACGAACCGCTTCAGGCCGTCGGGGCCGCCGTACGGCTCGTGCGGGGCGTACCAGGACACCCCGTCGTAGCCCCAGTTGTACTGGCCGTTGAAGGCGTTCACCGGCAGTAGTTCGACGAGGTCGACGCCGAGCTCGACGAGGTGGTCCAGGCGCTCGATGGCGGAGTCGAAGGTGCCTTCCGGGGTGAACGTGCCGACGTGAAGCTCGTACAGGATGCTGCCCGGAAGCGAGCGCCCGGTCCAGCCGGCGTCGGTCCAGGCGAATGCGCCGTGGTCGTAGCGCCGACTCGGCCCGTGCACCCCCTGCGGCTGCCAGGCCGACCGGGGGTCCGGCAGCGCAAGGTCTGCGTCGTCGAGCAGGTACGCGTAGTCGGTGCCCGGTCCGGCATCGGCCACGTCGACCCGCCACCAGCCCGACTCCCCGGCCTCCATGTCGTGGTCGGCCGTCGTGTCCCACGTGGAGCCCGCCCGCAGCCGTACCCGCGACGCCTGCGGCGCCCATACCTGGAACTCGGTCAATGTGGTGCTCCCCTCAGGCAAGCAGCGCGACGGGGTACGGGTCGAGCAGATCGGCCAGCGGCACTGCGTCGCCCGCGAAGCGCCGACCGGTCAGCACGTCGGTGAATTGGCCCGGGGGCAGCGGCAGTCGCGTGTCACCCCAGCCGCCGCGCTCCCGCAGGGCATGCGGGAGCCGGGTAGCGACCGTGATGGCGCCGTGAGGATCGAAACCACGGTCGAACGCGACGACGTGCTCGGCGGCCGGGCCCTCGGCGGTCACCGGGCGATACCCGGCGAACAGTTCGGGACGCCGCCTGCGAAGCCGCAGCGCCCGGCTGGTGACCAGCAGCTTCGCGGCTCCGGTCGCGTCCACGTCGGGCTGCCAGCCGCCGTCGAGGCGGGCGAGCAGATCCTGGCGGGCGGCGAAGTCGACCGGCCGCCGGTTGTCCGGGTCGACCAGCGAGTAGTCCCAGAGCTCGGTGCCCTGGTACACGTCCGGGACGCCGGGCATGGTGAGCTGCACGAGCTTCTGGCCGAGCGAGTTGGACCAGCCGGCGGCCGTGATCGAGTCGACGAAGGCGGACAGGTCGGCGTTCAGTTCCGGGTCGTCGTAGACGGCGTCGATGGCCTCGTGCATCGCGCGTTCGAAGCCGGCGTCGGGGTCCGCCCAGTTGGTCGAGGTGGACGCTTCCCGGGCGGCCTTCTCCGCGTACGCGTGCAGCCGTTCCCGTTCGATCGGCCAGGCGCCGACCACCGCCTGCCAGAGCAGGTGGGCGAACGCCACGTCTGGCGATGACTCAGAGCGTAGCGGGGCGCGGGTCATCCACCGTTGCACCGCGGCGGCCCAGGCCTCGGGAAGTTCGGAGAGTACGGCCAACCGCGCGCGTACGTCCTCGGAGCGCTTGGTGTCGTGTGTGGACAGTGACGTCATCCCGGCGGGCCAGCGGGCCTGCCGGGCCGCGGCCGCCTCGTGGAACTCCGTCACCGCGACGCCGAAGTGGCCAGGGTCGCCGCCGACCTCGTTGAGTGCGGTGAACCGGCTGTAGCGGTAGAACGCGGTGTCCTCGACGCCCTTGGCCATCACCGCGCCGGTGTACTGCTGGAAGCGCACGGCCAGTTCGTCGTCGGGGTGGGTCAGGCGGGGCCGCAGCGCCTCGATCGCCGCCGCCAGGTCGGGACGGTTGCGCTCGGACGCCGCGAGCGCCTGCGACAGGTGCTCGGCGCCGGCCGGAAGGTACGAGCGGTACACCGGGAAGTTCGCGGCGATCTCGGCGAGCGCGTCTTCCGCGGTCGCCACGCCTGGCGCCATCCGCGCGAGGCGCGTCAGTTCGGCGGCGAGCAGCCGCGTGGCCGCCTCCCGCTTGCCCCGGTGGACCATGGCCGGCCAGTCCGGTTCGGCTCCGGTCAGCCGAGCGTCCAGCGCGGTGAACGCCGCCTCGGCCGCCGGGTCGACGAACAGGCCCGACACCTCGCGCAGCGCGTCGTACCCGGTCGTGCCGGCGACCGGCCAGTCCGGCAACTCCTCGCCGACCTCGAGGATCTTCTCGACGACCAGCCACGCGTCCGGCGCGGCGCCGGCGAGCCGGCGCAGGTAGCCGGCCGGGTCGCGTAGCCCGTCGGGGTGGTCGACGCGGATGCCGGAAAGCTCCCCGGCCGCGTACCAGCGCAGGAGTTCCCGGTGCGTCGCCTCGAATACGGCCGGGTCCTCGACCCGGAGGCCGGCGAGCTCCGCGATCGCGAAGAACCGCCGATAGTTGATCTCTTTGTTGCCCCGCCGCCACGACACCAGCTCGTAGTGCTGGCGGTCGTGCACCTCTGCCGGGCTGCCCACAGAGCCAGCTTCGCCGGCAGCGCCGGCAGTGGTGCCGGGCGCGATCGGGAACCGGTGGTCGTAGTAGTGCAGCTCGTCGTCCACGACCTTCAGCTCGTCGAGGGCGTCCGGCCCGTCGCCGAGTACCGGCAGCAGGATCCGCGGGCGCGTCCAGTCGATGTCGAACCAGTCGGCGTACCGCGACTCTCTGCCGTGCCGCAGCACGTCCCACCATGCCGGGTTGGCGGCCGGCACCGCCACCCCGACGTGGTTGGGCACGATGTCGACGACGAGGCCGAGCCCCGCCATGCGTAGCGCGCCCACCAGCCGTCGCCGGCCCTCCTCGCCGCCGAGTTGCGGGTTGGTGCCCGCGTGGTCGACGACGTCGTACCCGTGCTGCGAACCGGGTGCGGCGGTGAGCAGGGGAGCGGTGTACAGGTGGCTCACGCCGAGGTCGGCGAGGTATCCGGTGAGCTCCGTGGTGGCGGCCAGGTCGAAGTCGGGTCGTACCTGTATCCGGTAGGTCGAGGCGGGGCGCATGTCAGGCCGACCGTTTCAACACCACGAACGAGCGGTCGCGTACGAACAGCGTTCCACCGGCCTCGACCACCCGCGCTGCCTTCACGTCCTCGCTGGGGAACTCGCCGGTGTCGATGACCAGCTCCCACTTCTGCCCGTACTCACTGGGTGGCAGGACGAACTCCAGCCAGTCGTGGTGGGCGTTGAAGCACAGGAGGAACGAGTCGTCGACCAGTTGCTCACCGCGCGGCCCGGTTTCCTTGATGCCTTCGCCGTTGACGAACAGCGTGACCGCGCGCCCCAGGTCGTTGTCCCAGTCGTCCTCGGTCATGTCATGGCCGTCGGGGGTGAACCACTCGAGGTCGCGGATCGGGGTGCCGCTGACCCGGCGTACGGGCCGACCGGTGAAGAAGCGACGGCGGCGGAAGACCGGGTGTCGGGCCCGGAAATCGATCAGGGTACGGGTGAACTTCAGCAGCTGCTCGTCGGTGTTGGCCCAGTCCACCCAGCTCAGCTCGTTGTCCTGGCAGTACACGTTGTTGTTGCCCTGCTGGGTGCGCCCCAGCTCGTCGCCGTGGCCGATCATGGGTACGCCCTGCGACAGCAGCACGGTGGCGAGCAGGTTGCGCCGCTGCCGGGCCCGCAGTTCGAGTACGTCCTCGTCGTCGGTGGGACCTTCGGCACCGCAGTTCCAGGACCGGTTGTGGCTTTCGCCGTCGCGGTTGTCCTCGCCGTTGGCCTCGTTGTGCTTGGAGTTGTACGAGACCAGGTCGGCCAGCGTGAAGCCGTCGTGGACGGTGACGAAGTTGATGCTGGCGACGGGCCGGCGGCCGTCGTCCTGGTACAGGTCGGCGGAGCCGGAGATCCGGCTGGCGAACTCGCCCAGCGCTGCCGGCTCGCCGCGCCAGAAGTCGCGTACGGTGTCGCGGAACTTGCCGTTCCACTCCGTCCACAGCGGCGGGAAGTTGCCGACCTGGTAGCCGCCGGGGCCGATGTCCCATGGTTCGGCGATGAGCTTGACCGCGCCGACGACCGGGTCCTGCTGCACGACCTCGAAGAACGTGGACAGCCGGTCGACCTCGTAGAACTCGCGGGCGAGGGTGGCGGCGAGGTCGAAGCGGAAGCCGTCGACGTGCATCTCGGTGACCCAGTACCGCAGCGAGTCCATGATCAGCTGGAGCACGTGCGGGTGCCGGACGTGCATCGTGTTGCCGGTGCCGGTGTAGTCCATGTAGTACCGGGGGTCGTCCTCGGTGAGCCGGTAGTACGCGCCG
>JAOPWA010000285.1 GCA_025965915.1 Dactylosporangium sp.
CCGCTCCTGGTCGGTGCCGACCCCGCCGGTGACCACAATGTCCAGCAGCCGCACCGGCCGGGTGAACAGCACCTCCACCCAGGAGCCGGCGGCCTCGCCCTGCGGCGCCCAGTACCGGTTCGTCGCACCGTCGGTCACGTTCGCCGGGGGCGCCTCGCGCAGGAACGACGAGGCCCCGAACCCGTCCGGCCTGATCGGTACGTGCGCGCCGGTCATGTCGCGCAGGTCGGCGACGCCGCGGCGGATGAGCGGCGCGGCCAGCACCGCGATCACCACAAGGCACAGCGCGGCGGTGATTGCCAGCAGCCGGCGGGTGGCCCGGTTGTCGCGCCGGCGACGCCGCTCGCCGGCCGCGTACCCGCGCCGCCGCGCCAGCCTGTTTCGCAGCCGGCGCCACCAGGACAGCCGGACCGCCTCCGGGTGGGCGAGCAGGGCACCGCACGAGCGGCAGAACCGGCGGCTCGGCTCGTTGCCCGAGCCGCAGGTCGGACAGGCTACCTCGCCGGGCAGGGGCCCCCGGTGTACCGCTGCGCGCGGCGGCTGCACCGGGCGGCGCCGAGGCGCCTCGGTCGGCTGCACCTCCACCGGTATCGCCGACCCCACGGTCCCGGTCGCCGGCGCCGTGGGGACCGTGGGGTCGGCAGTGTTCACCGGGCCGACTGGCGCACCCTCCCACTCCAGGAAGGCGCCGCAGTCGGCACAGAACCGCGCGTCGTCGCGATTCTCGGTACCGCACGCGGCACAGACGATCATGAGCCCTCCACCACTTCCACCGTCGTGCGTACGTGCGCCGGCACCGCCTGTGCCACCATCTCCCGCAGCCGCCGCTGGTCCACGCCGGACCGATCGGCGACCCGTACCCGTACCCGTACCTGTGCCGGCTCGTCGGCGGGCGGCGCCCCGGTCGGGGTCGCCGACCAGCTGACCCCGCCGCTGTCGGTCAGCTCGACCTCGCCGCCGGCCAGCAGCCGTATCTCGGCGGCGACCCCCTGCGGGGTGCCGCGCCAGCGGTGCAGCTCCACCGCCTGGCCGATCACCTCCCGGCGCAGCGCCGCCGGCCACGCCTCGTCGACCGGTGCGGCGATCCAGCCGGCCAGCCAGTCCAGGAAGTCGTCGGGGGCCAGCGCCGGATCCAGGTACGCCTCCAGGCAGTCGAGGGTGAGCAGCACCGGGGCGATCACCTCGTCCAGGGCCGCGGTGAACCGCTGGACGAAGTCGTCCTCGAGGTACAGCGCGGGCAGCGCCAGCCCGATCGGATGCGGACTGGCGATCCCCGGTATCCCGGCGCGCATGACCCACCCTCCTAGTTGGTGACCCGGACCTGGTGGCCGTACGAGAAGACCAGCGCGTTCGGGCTCAGCTCAAGCCGTTGCACCGGTTCGCCCCGCTCGCCGGTGACCGGGTCGGCGCCGAACAGCCGCACGTCCTCGACCATGTCGACACCGGCCAGCCGCTGCAGCACCGCGAACACCTCCCCCGACTGGATCGGCCGGCCGAACGGCCAACCGGTGCCGTCCGGCCCTCCGCTGATCGGATCCAGATATCGGTACAGGGCGCGCAGCGCGGCCTCCCGCACCGCCGCGACCCGCCCGCGGGCCCGTACCTGCGCCACCACCGTCACGCCCTGGTAGAACGGCGGTTCCACGAGCACCCGCGCGCCCACGCAACGCCGCTCGGAAAGGCACTCGGCGATGCGGCGCAGGATGTCGTCGGGCGGCTGCAGGGACGCGAAGCGCGGGCCGTCGTCGGAGTCACGGTCGACGTCGCCGAGGGCCGGGACGACCAGGACGCGCACCGCGGCTGCGCCGTCACCGACCGGTACGCAGCGCACCCGGGCCGCCTCCGGTGCCGCCTGACGGGCCAGCTGCTCGTAGTCGTCGGCGGTGACCGCCCGCTCCCGGGTGCGCAGGCTCAACGGCCCGCGCGTCGCGGCGTCGGCAACCGACTCACCGTCCACCCCGCCGGTGGCGGACCGGCGGTTGGTGACCGTGGAGACGAACGGCACCGGGTCGCGCAACACGATCAACGTATTGCGGGCCACGTTTCCACGCCGGCCGCCACCGGTGCGGTACGCGCGTACCCGGATCGGCGCCGCCTTCGGCGGCACCGCACCGTACTGGCGCAGGGTGCCGTCCGGCTGCCGGACGGCCGGGCCGAAGGAGACCTCCCCGCTGCCCCGGTCGACCATGACGTGCCGGTCGTCGGGTGCGGAGTCGGCGAACGTCGTGACGTCGCGCCACTCGGTCCAGCCGTCGCCGCCGGCCACCTCGACGATCACCGGCGGGTCGCCGGCCACGATCGGTGGGCGCTGCACTGCGAACCGCTGCCCCGGTACGCCCTCGGACAGGCCGAGCACCTCCTCGGTGACCAACTCGGCGTGCACGGCCGGCACGGTGGCGCCGATGGTGGCCGCGGTGGCGGCCCGGATGCGCGGCGAGGCGTGGTAGAACGGCTGTCCCACCATCGGGGCCACCACCTGGCAACGCAGCCAACCGGCCCGGCGCCGGTTGAGCACCGACGCGGTGTGCCCGTCCGGCACGTGCAGCACGACCTCGCCCTCCCGGTTGAGCCCGCCGGTGGTGTCGCGCTCCACCTCGCAGTTCTGCCAGTCGCCGCCGGTCCACGCCTGCCACACCAGCGGTGGGTCCCGCGGGTCCACGCCGACCCCGGCGACCGCACAGGACAGCCGCAGCAGTACGGCGCAGCCGGGTACCGGGTCGCGCAGGCCGAACAGCACCGCGTCGCCGGGCACCGGCCGGGTGCTGAAGCAGTCCAGCCAGTCACCTCCGGTCAGCTCGTCGGTGCGGTCCACCGGCGCTGCCGCGGTATTACCCGTCCCGACACCGCTGGCCGGCTCGCCGCCGCGCTCGACCATCAGCCGCGCCAGGCCGGTCGGTACGATCGACACGTCGCGTACGGTCTGGAAGGCGACCGG
>JAOPWA010000097.1 GCA_025965915.1 Dactylosporangium sp.
ATGATCGCGCCCCCATTGTGGTTAGGGGTTGGGGGCGCACCGGGCGGCCAGCGGTCCCCCGATACCGCTGGCCGCCCTCCGCCCGCTACGGGCCGCGCCGCACTCCCGCGCGGGCACCTCGGCGGGCCTGACGTCCGACCACACCTGCGCTAGGGCACCGGGAGGGCCGCGACAACGCGGTGACGCGCTCCGAGGAGCGGCTGCGGGCGGGCACCGAGAAGGTGGAGACCGGCCGGGCCCGGTTGCGCAAGTCCGTCACCACCGAGCAGGAGCAGGTCACCGTCCCGATGCAGCGCGAAGAGGTACACGTGGAACGCGAGCCGATCACCGACGCCAACCGGGAAGCGGCGACGGCCGGCCCGGACATCACCGAATCCGAGCCTAAGGTGACCCTGCACGCCGCGCCCGGTGGTCGGCAAGGAAACCGAGCCGGCGGAGCGGGTGCGCTTGGGCAAGGAAGGCGTCACCGAGGAGCAGACCGTCGGCGACGAGGTCCGCAAGTAGCACATCGATGATCGCGGGTTGTTTTGCGCGGTCATCGTCGCGACGTCACTCGCCGTGATCCCGGTCGCCGGTGGACCGTTCCCCGGGGCTACAACAGCCCCGCCGACCAATTACCGGTACCGACCGTCTCGTCCATGGTGACCTTCGTGATGGTCTTCGTGATCCAGCCGAGTCCGAACCCGCGATAGCCGCGCCCTGCAATCCAAGATCGACGCTATCGCCAGATCTTGGCCTCCGTAACGGGGCAGGCGGGAATCCAGGACAGCGAGCACCTGCTGACGCGGCTGGCCAGACGCGAGGAGGGCACCGGGCGCCAGACCGAACCGCGAGCTGGCGCGGTGCGCCAGCGCGCCGACGACGCCGTGCACAAAACCGCTGTGGCCGGCCACGTCTTGGTGACCGGCGGGTGAGTGTTGCCGGCACAGGTGGGTAGCCCGGGGTGACGGGCAACCCGGGGATCCGGGTTGACCGAGCACAGGAAGGACCCCGCCATGACCACGCTCCTTGCCGCCTCCGGCGCCCTGCCCAGGCCCGTCAGCGACGCGTTGCGCACCGTGGTGCTGTTCGTACCGAAATTCGTCGCGTTCCTGGTCATCCTCGTCATCGGCTGGCTGGTCGCCCGCCTGCTCCTCAAGGGCGTGAACGCCGTGCTGGAACGGGTCGGGTTCGACCGGTGGGTCGAGCGCGGCGGCGTCAAGACCGCGCTGGCCCGCTCCCGCTACGACGCCTCCGACATCGTCGCCCGGCTGGTCTACTACGCGGTGCTGCTGCTCACCCTGCAGCTCGCCTTCGGGGTATGGGGGCGCAACCCGGTATCCGACCTTCTGAGGGGCATCATCGCGTGGCTGCCCAGGGCGTTCGTCGCGGTCATCATCGTGGTCATCGCCTCGGCGATCGCCGGCGCCGTGCGCGACATCATCGCGGGCGCGATCGGCGGCCTGTCGTACGGCCGGCTGCTCGCGAACGTCGCGTCCTGGTTCATCATCGCGATCGGCATCATCGCCGCGCTCAACCAGATCGGCGTCGCCACCACCGTCACCACCCCGATCCTGATCGCGGTCCTCGCCACGATCGCCGGAATCCTGATCGTCGGCGTGGGTGGCGGCCTGGTACGCCCGATGCAGCACCGTATGGAGCGGTGGCTCGACCGGGCCAGCGCCGAATCGGCGGCCATCGCCGAACACGCGAAGGCGTACTCGGCCGGGCAGCGCGACACCACCGAACGGTTCGCGGCCGAACCAGCCGGAGAGCCACGCCCGGCCGAGCAGACGCACCCGACGGAGCGCAGATCCGGCCGTTGACTTCGATCAGCGCGTCACGTACCGCCACCGTGTGCGCGAGGGCCACGTCTTGCCCTCCTGCCATCGGTGGCCGCAGCCGAGACCGCGATCGGGCTACCGGCGCCGGCCCGCCGGACCGGCCTTGCGTAACGCCGACGCTGGACAGCTGCTGTCGGGAAGTCGCAACGAAGCCTGGATGGCTGTTTGAGCCGCTGTGGTCCGGGTATGGCGGCGCGCGTTCCGGTTCAACCCGGGCTACCAGAACCCGGTACGGACCGCAAGCCAGCGGCCCGTACCGGGATTCGCTGCGCCCGCCGCCCCACCCGCCCTGGACTGTGCTCGACGCATCACCAATCTCGAACGCATCACCACAATCACGCCCGGAGGCTGGCAGCGATACCCACCATCGACTACGACGCGCCGCGCCGTCCCGTCATCGAAGCCGAAGACGACAGCGTCGAGAAACTCCAGGCGCGCCGCGTCTCGGCGCGGTCCCCCGTCGCCGACCTCGATGCACCCGACACCGTCGAGGCCTTCGAGCTGCCCGGCGCGGAACTGGCAGGCGAGGCACCGACCATGACGGTGGTGGTGCCGATGCGGGCCGACGAGTTCCGCTGCTCACGCTGTTTCCTGGTATATCACCGCAGCCAGCGCGTCTGCGGACACGAGGAGCAAGACATCTGCCGCGAGTGCGCCTAACCGGCGGGCCAGCGCCGCGTCGCCGAGATCGCCGAATGTCGGGCCTGCGACGCTCTGATGCATTTGTTGGCTGGACGGCCCGTCCGGCTGCCGCCGTCGCGACGAGCCGCCGATCTCGGCGCTGTCGTCACCACGATCTCCAGCCACCAAACGGTGCACCGCGAGCCACCTACGGCGCCGTCCGAGTCGACACAGGCCGGATCCGCCGCGCAAGCACGACACATCCCCAGCCAAGGGGTCATCGGGCCAGCCGCACGGACCCCTTGCGCCCGATCGCCTCGACGTCCCAGCGGTTACCGAACGCCTTCAGTCCGTTGATCACGACGCGCCCGATCTCCTCGGGCACGCACGGGTCCAAGGTCAGCTCAC
>JAOPWA010000350.1 GCA_025965915.1 Dactylosporangium sp.
TCCGGTTCATCCAGGTCACCGCCATCACGCGGATCACGCCGCACCTGGCACGCATCACCTTCGGCGGGGACGACCTTGCCGATCTCACCTACGACGAGCCCGATCAGCAGGTGAAGTTGTACTTCCCGAAACCGGGCCAGGCTAGGCCCCTGCTTCCGGAGCCGAGCGCGGACGGCGACGTGATGCGGTGGTACCAGGCCTACAACGCGATCCCCGAGCCCGAGCGGCCGTGGATGCGCAGCTACACCATCCGCGCACACCACCCCCAGCGCGACACGATCGACATTGACTTCGTGCTGCACCGCGATGCCGGCCCGGCGACGCGGTGGGCCCAAACCGCCGAGTCCGGCGACACCCTCGGCATGTTCGGCCCGTCGTCGTTCTTCACCCGGCCCATCCCCATCGGCACCTCCATCGCTTCGTCGGACTGGCTGCTGTTGGCAGGCGACGAGACGGCGCTGCCGGCGATCGGCGCACTCATCGAGTCGCTACCAGACCGGGCCCGTGCGGTGGCCTACATCGAGGTCAGCAACACGGCCGAGGAGCAGCGGTTCGACACCCGGGGCGAGGTGACCGTGCACTGGCTGCACCGGGGCGAGACGCCGCCCGGACGCAGCGACATGCTGGTCGAAGCCGTACGCGACGCGCAGTTCCCGTCGGGTTCGGTGTTCGCGTGGCTCGCCGCCGAGTCGGGCACGGTACGCGCGCTGCGCCGACACCTCATCAACGAACGCGGCATCGACAAGCGGTCGATCGACTTCACCGGGCACTGGCGACTCGCCCTGACCCAGGACGACGCCCCGACCCCCGAGGACCTCGCCGAGGCCAAGGAACGGCTGGCCGACGCGGCGGCCCCAGTGAAAACGACCCCGTCCCTGTCCGTCTTCGACGAGGCGTACGAATCCCACACCGCGCCGTGATCGAACAGGCCCGCGTCAATGCGGCCGAACACAAGGTCGCGGCCGGGTTCGACGTCGCGGACTACCGGCCTGGCTGGCCAGAGCGCGCCGGAGCTGACAGCGTCAGCTCCGGCGCGACGCGGGCCGCGTACCCGGTCGCCAGGTCACCCGGCCGATCCAGCTGGCCCTCCAGCGCGACCAGCCCCGAGCTGACCACCGTCGCACCCAGTTCGCCCAGCAGTTCCCGCAGATGCCCGTCGACCGCCGCGGCCTGGGCTGGCGCGCCGGCGGTCACCACCGTCACCGCGACCGCCCCGCTCAGTCCGTTCGCCGGCAACGCGTCCAGCAGCACCTTGAGCACCCCCGTATAGGTGCCCTTGTAGGTGGGCGTGGCGACGACGAGCAGCGTCGCCGCCTGCAGCCGGTCGACGGCGCCCAGCAGGTCGCCGTCGCCGCTCACCAGCAGCCGGGACCCGAGCACGGCCACGTCGACGAGTTGGGGCAACGCCTGTCCCAGCCGGCCGGCGAGCGCCGCACCGACCTCCTCGGCCAGGTGCAGGGTACGAGAATGCGGGCGCGGGTTGCCCGACACGACCACGATCACGCCTCCACCAGCTCCCGGCTCGTCGGCGCGTCACCCGCGAGGAGACCCCGCTCGCGCAGGATCGGGGCGACACCCTCACCGAACCAGTACGCCTCCTCCAGGTGCGGGTGCCCGGACAGGATGAAGTGGTCCACGCCCAACGCGTGGTACTCGGCGATCCGATCGGCCACCTCGGCGTGGCTACCGACCAGGGCGGTACCGGCGCCACCACGTACCAGGCCGTAGCCGGCCCACAGGTTCGGGTAGATCTCCAGGGAGTCGGTACGCCCATCGTGCAGGGCCGCCATCCGCCGCTGGCCCACCGACTCCGAACGGGCGAACTGCCGCTGCGCGGCCTCGATCGCGCCCGCATCGATGCGGCTCAGCAGCTCACGGGCCTCCCGCCAGGCCGCCTCGGCGCTGTCACGGGCGATGACGTGCAGCCGCACCCCGTAGCTCAGCGTCCGGCCCGCGGCCGCCGCCAGCTCCCGTACATGGGCGATCTTCTCGGCGACGTCGGCCGGCGGCTCACCCCACGTCAGGTACGTGTCGACGTGGCGGGCCGCGACCTCGCGTGCCGGCTGCGACGACCCGCCGAAGAACAACTGCGGCAGCGGATCGGGCGGCGCCGACACGGTCGCCCCGGCAACCCGGTAGTGCGCGCCCTCGAAGTCGAACGGCCGCCCCGACCAGGCGCCACGCACGACCGACAGGAACTCGTCGGTACGGGCGTAGCGCTCGTCGTGGCCCAGCCAGTCGCCGAAACGGCGCTGTTCGGCGGCGTCGCCGCCGGTGACCACATTGAGCAGCAGCCGCCCCCGCGACAGGCGCTGGTAGGTGGCCGCCATCTGCGCCGCGAGGGTCGGCGACACCGCCCCGGGGCGGAATGCCACCAGGAACTTCAACGTCGTCGTCTCCCGCGTGAGGGCCGCGGTGGTCAGCCAGGCGTCCTCGCAGAACGTACCGGTCGGGGTGAGGACGCCCTCGAAGCCCAACTGCTCGGCCGCCCGGGCGACCTGGGCCAGGTACTCGATGTCGGGTGGGCGCGCCACCGCCGCCCCACCGGCGTCGGGACGCAGTCCGGCACCGACGATGGCGCGGCTGTCGCCTGAGGTCGGCAGGAACCAGTGCAGATGAATACCCATGATCATTCCTCTCAGGTGGCGGCGGCGGTGTCGTTGAACCGCCGGTCGGCCACCGCGCCGATGTCGACCTTCTTCGGGATCAGACCGGCCTGGCTGAACGCGTCGGCGGTGCGCTGCTCCGACGCGATGAGGGCGTCGTCGATGGGTACGGCGTGCTGGTCGGCGCGCTGCACCGACACCCGCGCCACCGACTCGGGGATACCGGCCTGGATCGCCCACGCCGCCGCCCACGCGTCGTGATGGGTACGCGTCCACTGCCGCGCCCTGGCCAGCCGGCTCAGATAGTCGCGGATCGCCGACTCCTTGGCCTTGTCGGCCAGAACCGTCGGCGACGACACGTTGAACCCCAGCCCCGACTGCAGGCCGCCGGTACCGTCGGCGAGGATCCGCGCCCCCGTCTTCTCCTGCGCGAGCGCGGTGTACGGGTCCCAGATCGCCCAGGCGTCGACGCTGCCCTTGGTGAACGCGGCGAGGGCGTCAGCCGGGCTCAGGTAGGCCGGCGTGATGTCGGCGAACGTCAGACCGGCGGACTTGAGCGCGTTGAGCAGGTGGGCGTTGGCCGACGAACCCTTGGCGAGGGCGACCTTCTTGCCCTTGAGCCCGGCGAGACTGGTAAGGGCCGAGTCCTTCGGTACGAGGATCGCCGAACCGTTGGGCGCCGAGTACGTGGCCGCGACGAGCGCGATCCTGCTGCCGCCCGCGGCGGCGAAGATCGGCGGAGTGTCACCGACCGCCCCGATGTCGATCGCACCGGCGTTCAGCGCCTCCAGCAGCGGCGGTCCGGCGGCGAACTCGCTCCACTCGATCTGGTAGCCGGTGTGCTCAAGCAACCCGGCGGCGGACAGCAACGCCCGGGAGCCGGCCTTCTGGTCGCCGACGCGTAGGACGACCCCACCCGCCTTGCCGGAGACCTTCTCCGGCCTGCCGCCGGATCCGGCCGCCGTACCGCAACCGGCGGCCACGGCGACCAGGCCGAGGACGGCGCAGACGACAACAATTCGGCGCAGGACGCGCATCGGTACCCCTTCGTGACGGTGTGGTCAGGCCTGCTCGACGCCGAGCGCGGCGAGCAGGCCTCGACGGTGTTCGGCGAAGCGCGCCCCGCCGCGTTCACGCGGGCGCGGCAGGTCGATGGTCTGGTCGACGGTGATCCGCCCGGCGTCGAGGACGACGATCCGGTCGGCGAGCGCCACCGCCTCGTCGACGTCGTGGGTGACCAGCAGCACCGCCGGCCGGTGGCGCTGCCACAGGTCGAGCACGAGCTGGTGCATCGACAGTCGCGTCAGCGCGTCGAGCGCGGCGAACGGCTCGTCGAGCAGCAGCAACGCCGGGTCACGTACCAGCGCCCGGGCCAGCGACGCCCGCTGCGCCTCGCCGCCGGACAACGTCAGCGGCCACGCCCGCGCATGCCCGGACAGGCCCACTTCGGACAGGGCGGCGCCGACCCGCTCCCGGGCGTCCCGGGTGGACAGTCCGAGCCCGACGTTGTCGGCGACCCGCTTCCACGGCAGCAGTCTCGGCTCCTGGAACGCGACCGCCACCCGGTCCGGGCGGATGACCGTACCGGTGTAGCCGTCGTCGAGGCCGGCGAGGATGCGCAGCAGCGTCGACTTGCCGGTGCCGCTGCGGCCGAGCAGCGCCACGATCTGCGCGTCGGCGATGTCGAGGTCGATGCCGTCGAGCACGGTACGCCCGTCGAAGGCACGGGAGACGCCACGTACCCGTACGGGCACGTCGGTCAGGGTCGCCATGCGAGGACCCTCCGCTCCGCGGCCCGGACCGCCGCGTCGGTGACCAGCCCGAGGATCGCGTAGACCACGAGCCCGACCACGATCACGTCGGTCTGGTAGAAGTCACGCGCCTCCATGATCATCTGGCCGAGACCGGCGTCGGCGTTCACCTGCTCGGCGACGATCAGCGACAGCCAGGCCACCCCGAGGCCCTGACGCAGCCCCACCAGAACCTGCGCAAGCGCGCCGGGCAGCACCACGTGCCGGATGCGCTGCCAGCGACCCAGCCGCAGCACCGTCGCGGCCTCCAGCAGGCGCCGGTCCACCGAACGGATCCCGGCGTAGGTGTTCAGGTAGAGCGGAAACGCCGTGCCGAACGCCACCAGGAACACCTTCGGCAGCTCACCGATGCCGAACCACATGATCAACAGCGGTACGAGACCGAGGAACGGCAGCGTCCGCAACGCCTGAAGATTGGGGTCCAGCAATTGGTCGGCCCACCACGACAGGCTCGTCAACAAGCCCAGCGCGACGCCGACGAGCGCGCCGACGGCGAACCCGACGGCCACCCGCTGCACCGACACCAGCAACGCCTGCGGCAACTTTCCCTCGACGGTCAGCGCCCACGCGCTGTTCACCACGCTCAGCGGTGAGGCCAGCAGCCGCGCCGGCAACACGCCCGTACTGCTGGCCAACTGCCACAGTGCGACCGCGAGCAGCGGCGACAACGCGCGTATCCCACCCAGGCGCACCCCGCGACGGTTACGGGCCGGCGCGAAGGTGCGGGTGGCGTTCGCGGGTGTACCAGCGGCGTTGCCTGGCGGCGGCGACCGGTCGACGGCGAGCAGAGACATGGTGAACTTCCCTTCGACGAGGGGTAGGGCGCCCGGCGTCCGGGCATGCGCCACCGCCGGAGTCAGCGGTTGGCGACGGGTACGCCGACCTGACCGTGGTGGGCGTCGGCCGGCAAGGGCGGGATCGCGATGGCCGCGCCACGATGCGCGGTCGGCCGCTGATCGGATGGCTGGGGCGGCGCTGACGAGCCGCGCGCGGATCAGCGCGGACAGATGGCGCTGGCGTGCCGGACGAGGTCGACGTGCACGCAAGCGACCAGGAGGAGCGCTTCGCGATGCTGCATGCCGTTTACCGTCACAGTCCACCGCGACCCGCGTCAACGCCGTCTTACATGATGGAAATTTGCCATGCGATTGGCGCGTTAGCCGCTGACGACAGCGCAACTCCTGTACATCGTTCCTACTAGGTAAATAGGAATTTTGGCCAGCGGTGCACGATGGTCCGATCCACAGCCCCGACTCTGCCGCGACACCACCAAACGGCCCGCACCTGCTCGACAGGCCGCGCGCTCAACAGGACCTCGCGACGACCGCACCGGCGTAGTGAGATCTCCGGTCGAGGCGCGACTGCGACTACTCCCCTACTCCCGCCGGGCCCTGCCGCGTAGCGGCTTGAATGGGGCGTGGCGGTAGCCACGTCGGCTAGGGCATCCTAGGACGCTAGGTAAGAGGTGGACGCCGACCTCCCGAGGCGCGGATCGCCGCGTGGGGTGGAGCACCACGCGTACGGCATCCTAGGAAACTAGGCTCTGGCCGGTACCCACGCCTGTCGGTTATGCCCGATAGCCTGAGAGTCAGCCGCTATCGACAGGGGGTACTGGGTGGCGCATCGAGGCAGGGGCGGCACGGCCACGGCCCCAGCGAGCACCGAGTACCTGACCCCTGCCGAGTGCAATGCCGCGGCCGGGCTCGACGGCAGGCGGCCACTTCGGCGGGCGTACGCGGCCGCACTCCCCGGCGCACGGGCGTCCGTCCTGTCCCGGCTGTGGGGAGCGCTCGCCCGCGAACCGATCGCAGGGCTCCTCGACGTTGCCCGCGACCGGGGCGACCTCGTCGTCACCCTCGCCGACGGGCGGCGGCTTCGCGGCCCGGCTCCCGCCGCACAGCCCTTCGCCACCGTCGCTTCGGGACTCACGCTGACCCTTGACGGCACCCCGTTCGACCACCCCGCCAGCCTCATGACAGCGCTCCAACTGCCCGGCCAGGCCAACCGGCTGTGCACCGAACTCGACGATTCCGTCGCCAACCTCGCCCTGGCCCGTGGCGCCCGGCCCGAGCCCGACGGCCGTCAGCCGGCGCTCGAGCGGCTGTCACAGCAGGAACCGGCGGCGGCCATCGCGGACGGCGAGCAGCTCGTCGTCGACGGGCACCCGCTGCACCCGTGCTGCCGGACCCGGCTCGGCCTGTCCCCGGCGGAGGTCCTCGCGTACGCGCCGGAGCATCGGCGCATCGTCGACCTGGCCGTCGTCGACGTGCCGCCCGACCGCTGGGTCAGCACCGGGTCCGGGCTACCGCCCCGGCTACTGATGCACCCCTGGCAGCGCGACCACCTCCTGGACCGGCATCCGGACCTGCGCGCCACCGGCGAGACGGTGCCCGCGCGGCCGCTCATGTCACTACGCACCCTCGCCCCGGTCAACGAGCCGCAATGGCACGTCAAGACCGCCGTCGACGTGCAGATGACCAGCGCGGTCCGGATCGTGTCCAACGCCGCCATCCACAATGGACCGTTGCTCTCCGCGCTGCTGGACGACCTCGTCGCCCGTACCCCGGGATTGGACCTGCTGACCGAGGTCGCGGGCGGGGCGGTGCTCGTCGACGGCGAGCCGAGCCGCAGCCTGGCGATGGTGCGCCGCCGGGCCCCCCGCCCCGCCCCGGGCGACGTCGCCCTTCCGCGGGCCGCGCTGGCGGCCCGCTCACCCGCCGACGGACGGCCACTGGTCGTCGAGGCCGTGACGCTCGGATACCCGGGCCGCCCCGCCGACCTGTTCACAGACCTCGTCAACCTGCTGTTCCCCCCGCTGACGACCCTGCTGCACCTGGGCGTCGCGCTCGAGGCGCACGGTCAGAACATGTGCGTCGTACTGCGCCGGGGCCGGCCCGTCCGGCTGATCTACCGGGACCTGGGTGGGGTACGGGTGAGCCCCCGACGGCTGTCCGCGCAGGGGTTGGCGGTCCCGCCGCTGCGCGGCGACCTCCTGACCGACGATCCCCGGGTACTGCGCACCAAGCTCGCCGCGGCGCTGCTGTCGACCGTCGTCAGTGAACTGGTCACGGTGCTCGGCCGGGAGTACGACGTGGAGCCGGCCGCCCTGTGGCGGATCGCCGACCGGGCCCTCGCCGACGCCTACGCCTCGCTTCCCGCCGACGCCCACGCGGACGGCCACGCCCTACGCACCGGTCCGTGGCCGATGAAGGCGACCACCGCCATGCGGCTGGCCGACGATCCCCTCGAAGACCGGTGGACCTGGCACGACAACCCACTCGCCGCCCGATGACGACGCTTCAACAGACCGCCCTGGACTTTGCCGTGGCCTCGGCGCAGGCGCAGCTCGCCGAGGTCGCGCCCGATCTGCGCCCCGGTTTCGTCGACGCGCTCCCCCGAGCCGTGCACACGGTCGCGGCCCGGCTGGTCGGCGCGGCGTACCGGGAGAACCTCGCCGGCCTGCGCGAGCCGGGCCGGTTGGACCGGATGGCCGACGGCGTGACCCGGCACGCCTTCGACCGGGCGGAGATGCGACTGGTACGCGAGCCGGCCCGGGTACTCGCCGAGTTGCCCGAACGCATCGACGGCGGGGAACTGGCCGTCGAACTGGCCGACGCCGCCGTCAACCTCGCCCTGGCCTACGCCCGGCAGCCCGCCCTGGCCTGCGCCCGGCAGCCCGCGCCGGCCGTGACCGGCTCCGCTCGTGACAGCGTCGAGTTGGCCGCCCCGCTACCCCCCGACGACCAGACCGTCTTCTTCGAGCGCCTGTCCACCGAAGGACACAACCTGCACCCCTGTGGCCGGACCCGACGGGGCTGGGGCGTCGCCGACGCGCTCGCCCACGACCTCGAGTCCGCGTCCACCGCGGTGGGGTTCGTCGCGGTGCGCCGCGACCTGCACGCCGGCGACGACGTGGGCGAGTTGCTCGGCGTGCCGGCACCCGGGCGCGGGTACACCATGCAGCCGGTACACGCCTGGCAACTCGACCGGGTGATCCGCCAGCGGTACGCCGACCTGATCGCCGACGGCGCGTTGGTGCCGATGGACGGCGTGACCCTGACCGGCGCCCCGACGGCGGCGCTGCGCACGCTACTGCTCGACTCCGGCCCCGGCCAGCCCCGCCGGTACCTCAAGCTGTCCCTGGACATCCAGGTCACCTCCACGCGGCGCACCATCTCCGTGGCGAGCACCCGCAACGGGCCCGCCCTGTCGGCGCTGCTGCACCGGTTGCTGGCGGACGAGCCGCGGGTGCTGCTGCTCGACGAGGAGGCGGGCGCCGCCGGGCTCGTCGGGCAGCAGCGGCGCGACCTGGCGGCCATCGTGCGCCGTGGCCTCGACGGCCGCCTGGAGGACGGTGAGGTCGCCGTGCCCGGCGGGGCGCTCTACGCGAGGTCACCGGTGACCGGCGCGACGGTGCTCGCCGAACTGGTCGACCGGTACGCGGCCGGCCGTCGCCTGACCGACCGGTCCGCGGCCGCCGCGGCGTTCCTGGCCGAGTACGCGCGGCTGCTGATGCCGCCGCTGCTGCGGCTGGCGACCCGGCACGGCATCGCGATCGAGGCGCACCTGCAGAACTGCGTGCTGATCTTCCACGAGGGAACACCGCGACGCCTGGCATTGCGCGACTTCGCCGGACTGCGGCTGCACCGGCCGCGGCTGGCCGCCCGGGGCCACCGCGTCGCACTGTGGCCCGAATCGGTGATCGCGACCGACGACGCCGACGTGATGCGCTCCAAGCTCGCGTACACGGCGCTGCAGGCCCACCTCGGTGAGCTGGTCATCCAGTTGGCCACCTCGCACGCCCTCGACGAGGACGCGGCGTGGCGGACGGTGCGCGGGATCGTCGACGAGGTCTACGACTCACTGCGCGTCGACCGGTCGGTGAACCGCGACGCCGAGGCCGACCACGCGTTCCTGACCGCGCCGCTCGTACCGCACAAGGCGCTGGTAAGGATGCGGCTGCGCGGCAGCGGCGACGTGTACGTGCCGGTACGGAACCCGCTCCGGTGACCGATGTCCCACCGGCCGCTGTCCCAGGAGCCGCTGTCCCACCGGCCGTTGTCGAGGCGTTACTGGCCCAGCCGCGCCCGGTCTGCGCGTACGTCTACGACGCGGGCGCGCTGCGACGAACCGTCGCCGCCGTGCGCGCCGCGCTGCCGCCGGGCACGCTGCTGCTGTACGCGGTGAAGGCCAACGGCCACCCGGGTGTCGTGGCGGCCCTCGCGCGGCACGTCGACGGTCTCGAGGTCGCCTCCGGCGGTGAACTCCAGCTCGCCGCCGACACCGGGGCGTCCACCGTCGTGTTCGGCGGACCGGCCAAGACCGACGCCGAACTGTCCGCGGCGGTCGCCACCGGCACGCTGATACACGTCGAGAGCCTGCTGGAGCTACGCCGGCTGGCGCTCGCCGCCGGGGGACGACCGGTGCGGGTGGCGCTGCGGGTCAACCGGGCCGATGCGGGCCTGGCCGGCACTCACCGGATGACCGGCGTACCCACCCCGTTCGGCATCGACGAAGCCACGCTCGACGAGGCCGTCGCCCTCGCCCGCGAACTGCCGGCGCTGCGACCGGTCGGATTCCACCTGCACGCCGTCTCCAACAACCTCGACGCGGGAGCGCACGCGGCCTACGTCGCCGACGCGCTCGACTGGTCGGTCGCCGCCGCCCGCCGGCTGGGCATACCGCTGGAGTACGTCAACGTCGGCGGCGGGTTCGGTGTCGACTACACCGGCGACGAGCGGTTCGACCTGGACGCGCTGCGTACCGGACTCGCGGCGGTCACCCTGCCGCCTGCGGTGACACTCGCGTTCGAGCCCGGCCGGTTCCTCGTCGCCGCCGCCGGTTGGTACGCCGCCGAGGTGCTCGACCTCAAACGCACCCACGGCCGCTGGTTCGCGGTGCTGCGCGGCGGCACCCACCACTTCCGGCTGCCCGCCGCGTGGGGCTACAGCCACCCCGCGACGGTCGTGCCCGTCGACGACTGGCCCTACCCGTTCGTGCGACCCGAGGTCCGCGACGCCGGGGTGGACGTGGTCGGCGAGCTGTGCACCCCGCGCGACGTACTGGCTCGCGACCTGCCGGTGACCCGGCTACGGGTCGGCGACGTGATGGTCTTCGGCAACGCGGGCGGGTACGGCTGGGACATCTCCCACCACGACTTCCTGCGCCACCCGTACCCGCAAATGGTCCTCCTCGGACAATGACCCGGCGCTCATCAACCACTGATAGGACAGCTGTTCGATAGCTCTGTATGCTCACGACATGTCCGCGCTGCAAGGTTCCCTGTTCGACACGGTCGAGGAGGTCGGCTTCGGATCGCTCGAGGCGATCCGGCGCACGGCACTCAGCCGCGGCGCCTGGATCGACGTCCTTCCCGGCTGGCTGACCGGCGCCGACACGCTGTTCGAACGGCTGGCCACGCGGGTGCCGTGGCACGCCGAGCGACGACACATGTACGACCGTGAGGTCGATGTGCCACGGCTGCTGAGCTTCTACGCCGAGGGTGTTCCACTGCCGGACCCGGTCCTGAACGCCGCCCGTTCCGCGCTGAGCGGCTACTACGCCGCCGAACTCGGCGAGCCGTTCCGCACTGCCGGACTGTGCTACTACCGCGACGGCCGCGACAGCGTGGCCTGGCACGGCGACACGATCGGCCGCGCTAGCACCGAGGACACCATGGTTGCGATCCTCTCCGTCGGCGCACCGCGACCCCTGCTCCTGCGGCCCAGAGGCGGCGGCGAGACAATTCGGCACGCCCTGGGCCATGGGGACCTGATCATCATGGGCGGCTCGTGCCAACGCACGTGGGAGCACGCGATTCCCAAGACGGCCAAGCCGGTCGGCCCGCGCATCAGCATCCAGTTCCGCCCCCGGGGCGTGCGCTGACGCCGGCATCCTTCCAGCATCTAAAAGACGTTGGAGGCCTCCTAGGCCGCGCGGATCTGCAGCAGGCGCACACGCGGCCGGAGGAACCCGAGTCACCTTCCGGCCGCGTGTGCGGCTGGTTCCCTTGCGGGATGCGCCTGTGCGGCGAGGTTTGCGCGACCGGCGTCGGCCGCTGACGCGGATGACCCTCCGCGTCGTGCCGGCACCTGCCGCACCCACCGCCGGGGCGTGCGTCGACCACCAACGCCCGCTCCGATCAGGCACCCGGGGCGTACCGACGGGGGCGGGTGCCGGTAGCCACACGGTGTAGGACACGGCGCGCGGCCGCAGGCCGGCCGGCTCCGTGTTCATCGGCACTGTAAGCAGATCCGGCCCGCGTCCTCCAGGCTCCGCCCGTTATCTAACCGTTTCTTATAGCTGCGCTGAACGAGCCGTAAGTTACGGCGCCAGGTAGCGATCGAGCAGCAGGCGCAGTTGCGCGTCGAGGTCGTCTTCTTCGAACCCGTCGGTCATCGTCGGAAGTGACAGCACGAATCCCTGCGTCGCGAGCAGCACGCCTCGAGCCAACAGGTCCGGAGCCCCGGCGCGTTTCGAGCCGTCGGCGGTGCCGCCGGCGATTGCCGCCGCCATCATCGCCAGCATCTGGTCCTGGCTGCGGCCGCGCCGGTCGACCAGGTAGGGCAGCAGGATCTCGGGGTCCAGTTCGACGATGCGGCGGAACACGGGGTGATGACGCAGGGCCCGGGTGGCCGCCACGATCGCGGCCACGAACCGCCGTCGTGCCGGCCAGGAGCCGTCACCGGCAGGGCGTCGGCCGTCCACCGCATCTTCGTCGCCCGCCGCCGCTGCCATCGCGGCCCGCGTCAGCGCACCCCACTCCCGGGTCATGAGGTCGCCGACCAGGGCAGTCATGTCAGGCCAGCGGCGGTAGATGGTCATGCGCGAAACGCCGGCGCGGCGCGCGACGTCGGTGAGCGTCGTACGCCGCAGCCCGACGGCGAGAACGCAGGCCCGGGCCGCGTCGAGCAGGGTGTCCTCCTCGGTACGGAGACCCTGCTTGTTACGACTAGACGCCATGTGTAACAGTGTAACCCATGGATGTATCGAGCACCGCGTACCGCTGGGGAGACCCGAGCCGAGCCGTCACCCTGCCCGACGGTGTCCGTACCCTGCTGGCGTCCGCCCTGGGCGTGCGCGAGCCGCGCCCGCCGGTGGAAGCCATCACGCTGCCGCCCCGCGCCCTACCCGAGCGGGTCGTGCGGGCTCTGCGGGAGGTTTGCGCGCAGGTACGCACCGACGACCAGGCGCGGCTGTCCCACGCCGCCGGAATGTCCACCGTGGACCTCCTGCGCCTTCGGGCCGGCGACGCGGCCGACGCACCCGACGCGGTCGTCGTGCCCGCCGATCACGACGAGGTCGTCGCCGTGCTGGCGACGTGCGCCGCGAGCCGGATCGCGGTCGTCGCGTTCGGTGGCGGCACCTCGGTGGTGGGCGGACTGCGGGCCAGGCGGGAGGGGTACACCGGGCTGGTCGCCCTCGACCTGGCGAGCCTGGACCGCCTGCGCGACGTCGACACGGTCTCGCGTACGGCGACGTTCGAGGCGGGCGTCCGCGCGCCGCGAGCCGAGGAGATGCTCTCCGAGCGGGGCTTCACGCTGGGCCATTTCCCACAGTCATTCGAGCGGGCCACGCTCGGCGGGTTCGCCGCTACCCGCTCAAGCGGGCAGGCGTCCGCCGGCTACGGCCGCTTCGACCAGATGGTGGTCGGCATCCGGGTCGCCACTCCGGGCGGCGGCCTGCACCTCGGCCGGGCGCCGCACTCAGCGGCCGGACCGGACCTGCGCCAGTTGTTCCTGGGTTCCGAGGGAGCCTTCGGCGTCATCACCGAGGTGACCGTGCAGATCCGGCCCACCCCGCCGGCGCGCCGCTATCTCGGCTGGCGCTTTCCGGACTTCCCGGCCGCCACCGAGGCGGCGCGCGTCCTGGCCCAGGACGGCCCGCTACCGGCGGTGCTGCGCTGCTCCGACGAGATCGAGACAACGATCGGCGCGGTCAGTGGCGGCAGCGGTCCTTCCGACGACGGCTGTCTGATGATCACGGGAATCGAGGGTACGGACGACGAGGTGACCGCCACGGAGTCCGCGCTCACCGACCGGCTGACCGGCCTCGGTGGCCAGGCGCTCGGAGCAGGGCCGGGGCAGGCGTGGCTACACGGCCGGTTCACGGCGCCGTACCTGCGCGACGCGCTGCTCGACGCCGGCGCCCTGGTCGAGACCGTGGAGACCGCCGCGTTCTGGAGCGCCCTGCCCACCACCTACACGGCGGTACGTGACGCCCTCGCCACGAGCCTGGCCGAGCTGGGCACGCCGCCGCTCGTACTGTGCCACATCTCCCACGTGTACCCGAGCGGGGCGTCGCTGTACTTCACGGTCGTCGCCGCGCAAGGCCCCGACCCGGTCGCGCAGTGGCAGGTGGCGAAGGCTGCCGCCGGGGACGCGATCGCCGCCGCCGGCGCCACGATCAGCCACCACCATGGCGTCGGCCGGGACCACATCCAGTGGTACGGCGCCGAGATCGGCACCGCGGCGACAGCCGTGTTACGCGCCGTCAAGCACGCCCTCGACCCGCAAGGTGTACTCAATCCCGGCGTTCTGCTGCCGTGACCTCCGCGCCGCAGATGGATACCTTGCCGCATTCCGCCTCGCTGTCGGCCGGACGCCGCACCCGTGAACTGGCAGACCTCGCCAACGGGCAAACGGTCGACGTGCTCGTGATCGGGCTCGGGGTGACCGGTGCCGGGGTCGCCCTCGACGCCGCCTCCCGTGGCCTGTCGGTAGCCGCGATCGACGCGCACGACCTGGCATACGGGACGTCACGGTGGAGTTCCAAACTGGTCCACGGTGGACTGCGCTACCTGGCCGCTGGCGAGTTCGGGCTGGCCTACGAGAGCGCCGTCGAGCGCGGGATCCTGCTCGAACGTACGGCGCCGCATCTGGTGACCCCGCTGCCGTTCGTGCTGCCGCTGACTCCGGCCGTCGGGCGCACCGGCGCGGCGACCACCCGGTTGGGCCTGCTCGCCGCCGACGCGCTGCGCGCCGCTGCCGGTACATCCCGATCGGCGCTGCCCGCCAGCCGGCGCATCAGCGGCGCCGAGGCCCGCCGGCTGTTCCCCGCCGTTTCCTCCCGCGACCTGCGCGGCGCCCTGCTGTACTGGGACGGCCAACTCGTCGACGACGCCCGCCTCGTCGTGACGCTGGCCCGCACCGCCGCCGGCCATGGCGCCGCCATCCTCACCCGGTGCCGCGCGCAGCCGCCACGAGCCGGAGTGGTCTCCGTGCTCGACACCATGTCAGGGCGGCGCTTCGAGATCCGGGCCAGGACGGTGGTCAACGCGACCGGGGTGTGGGCCGACCAGATCGACCCCTCGGTACAGCTACGCCCGTCCCGCGGCACCCACCTGGTCCTGCCCGCGCACCTGCTGGGCCATCCGGCGGCCGCGCTGACCGTGCCGGTACCGGGCTCGCGCAACCGATTCGCCATCGTGCTCCCCCAGGCCGACGGCCGGGTCTACGTCGGCCTCACCGACGAACCGGTCACCGGCCCGGTGCCCGACGTCGCCCAGCCCGACCCGGGCGAGATCTCGTTCCTGTTGGAAACGCTGAGCAGCGCACTCGAGACGCCGATCGGCGTCGGCGACGTGATCGGCGCCTTCGCCGGGCTGCGCCCGCTACTGGCCGGAGCGGCGGCGCGAACCGCCGACCTGTCGCGCCGGCATGCCGTACGCACCTCGCCGGACGCACTGGTGACGGTGGTGGGTGGAAAGCTCACCACGTACCGGCGGATGGCGCGTGACGCCGTCGACGCCGCGGTGGCGGTGGGGCGGCTGCCCGCCGGCCCGTGCCGCACCGCACGTCTGCCGCTGGTCGGCGCCGCGCGACAGGGCACGCCGCCGGATGGTCTTCCGGCCCGGTTCGTGTCCCGCTACGGCGCCGAAGCTGCCGCGGTGGCCGCCGTCGCGAAGGGCGATCCGGCTCTGCTGCGACCGATCGCCGACGGCATACCGGTGACCGGCGCGGAGGTGCTGTGGGCGGTGCGCCACGAGGGCGCTCTCGACGAGGACGACGTGCTCGACCGGCGGACCCGGATCGGGCTCGTACCCGCCGACCGCGAGCGCGCGCTGGCGGGCGTCCGCGCCATCCTCGCCACGGCCGGTGATCAGTAGTCGAACGGCCGGACCAGGAACGCGGCGGCGAACGTCGCGAAGGTCGAGATCAGCTGCGCGGACGGGCTGGCCGCGGGGAAGAAGACCCGGCCCAGGGTAACCGCGATGTAGCTGTAGACCCCGAAGTCGTACCACTCCACCATGTTGCCGACCGCCGTACCCGCGGTCGTGCGCCGCAGCATCGCCTCGTCGACGATCGTGGGCCGGCCCCACGGTCCAGCCGGAAGCTCTCGATCTGTCGGCTTTCCTGAAGTCATGACCTCGAACGTCGTCCTCGACGACGACAACTCCTGAGCAGGCGAAGCTGGTGACATACCCGTACCGGACACTCGCAACCTCTCCACGGTCGGTCGGTCATGCCTCAACGCGATCGCCCCGGCGCCGGTAGCCTGCCGTCATGGCGGAGACGACGGACAAACGGGACTGGTACGCCTGGCACTCCGACTACGACACGCCCGGCTCCGCGCTGGCGCGTCGACTCGTGGCCGTACGCGAGCGCATCAGGGAGGCCCTGGACGCCGCCGGACCTGGCCCCTTGCGGATGGTCAGCCTGTGTGCCGGTCAGGGCCGCGACGTGCTCGAGGTCCTCGCCGTCCATCCCCGCCGCCACGACGTCACGACGTCACCGCACGACTGGTGGAACTCGACCCCCGCAACGCGGCCCTCGCCGCGCAGGCCGCCGACACCGCCGGCCTGCACTCCGTCGAGGTACGGGTAGGTGACGCGGCACTGACCGATCAGTACGCCGATCTGGTGCCGGCCGACCTGGTGCTCATCTGCGGCGTCTTCGGCAACATCAGCGGCGCTGACGTGCGGGCGACGATCGGCTACGCCAGCGCGCTCTGCGCACCCGGCGGCACCGTCGTGTGGACCCGGCACCGCCGGCCGCCGGACCTCGTACCGAGGATCTGTCACTGGTTCGCCGAACAGGGCTTCGAACAGCGATGGTTGTCCGAGCCTGGCGACGGGTTCGGCCTGGGGGTGCACCGCTTCACCGGTCACCCGCGACCACTGCGGCCGGGTACCCGGATGTTCACCTTCGTCGACAACGGGACGCCGTGAACGACCGGCGGCGGCAGCGCATCAACGATTCTGGTGAAGACGGCCGTAAGTCCTGCTTAAGTGCCTACTCGCGGTGAGCGGCCGCGCGTAGGTTTTCGGACGGGGATTCGGCCGTCCGGTTGAACCCTGACCCGCCTTCGGTGCGGCGGGGTTCCAGATCGGAGGTCGGTCCCATCTCTTTCACAGACCCGATCATCCCGCTGACGATCATTACGGTTGTGCTGTGGCTGGCCGTCATCGGCTGGAAACTGCAGCGCAGGGAGCGCGCGTACGGCGTGAATCGCAACGGTGCCCGCGAGCCTACGTACGGACCGCGTGGGGTTCCGAGGGCACCCCGCTGGGATGACGACGCTTCCGAGTGGGATGACGACGGGCCACGCTGGGATGAGGACTCCCCCGACCGGGACGACCGGCCGCCTTACGAGGCGGGGAAGCCCGGGCGGCGCTCTCCCGGGCAGCCTCGCGTTCAGCGGGCCGAGGTCGAGATCAACCCGGGCAAGTGCATGCGGTTCGCGTTCTGTGAGCACGAGGCGCCGGAGGTCTTCCAGCTCAAGGGCGACCGGATCGACTACAAGCCCACGGTGCCTCCCGACCAGATCGACGCGGTCGCGATGGCGGTGAAGGTCTGCCCCGCTCGCGCGATCAAGATGAAGAGGCCGGGGTCGAAGCCGTACCTTCCGCAGCCCCCGGTCAACGACGACGAGCGGCGGCCGGTGCGCCGCTGAGCGCGGGCCCACGGCCGGCGCGTGCGCCGGTCACAGCTTTACGCCGGGCGTAGCGTCGGGCGCGGGAGCGCCGCCGACGATCGTGAGCGCCCCGGTGACCTCCAGGATGTGACGGACCACCCCGGTGGGGTTGACCACCCTCAGTGTGCAGTGCTCACGGCGGGCCAACCGCCACAGCCGGACTATCACGCTGACCGCTGTTGAATCGAGAAACCGCAGGTCGGACAGGTCGATGTGGAGCACGGCCGGGCGCTGCTCGGCGATGAGTCGGTGCACCATCGTCTCGAAGGACTCCGACACGCTGAAGTCCATCTCCCCGTACAGGCTGACCACGATGCCCGCTCCGTCCGCGCGTACCTGCTGCGTGAACGCCAATGCCAGCCTCCAACCGATGGTGCGGCCAGGGTAGCCGTACCTCCACCGATTGTGCCTCCAGTGTCATCCTTTCGTCGCCCGCGAGTGGGCCGAAAGTTTGACCGGTCGGCGACGGCTGCGGAGCGC
>JAOPWA010000371.1 GCA_025965915.1 Dactylosporangium sp.
CAGATCCAGGCCACCGTCCGGGCCGCCGACACCGGTACCGGCTCCGGTGGCCTTCTCGGCGGCCTGTTCTGCGGCCTTCTCGGTGGCTGTACCAGCGGCCTGCCTGTGCCCTGCACGTTGCAGGGCAACCTGGGCACCGCCAGCACCGCCCGCTACCAGGTGACCATCGAGTACTTCCGGGTTGACAATCAGGGCACGGCGACCCCAATCCCGTGCGACCCGCAACGCGGCACGTCCGGCATCCCCACCTACGCAGTGGTGCGGTCGGCGGGAACCGAGCAGACCACCATCCGGACGCTGGAAGGCACGTACACGTTCCAGACCTCCAAGCAGTCCCGCTGCCGCGGGCTGTACATACCTCTCCTGCAGTTCTGCCTGGAGCTACCGATCCTCGACGACATCTTCGGAAACCAGGCTTGGACGATCTCCTGGGTCGGCAGCGACGGAACCAGCTACGTGATTGTCGACCTCTTCGGGCGCTGCGTGTCGCGGACCGACTCGACCGGGATCCTGTTACCCGTCGGCGGGCTCGGCCTCAAGATCGAGACGTGCAACGGCTCCCCCGAACAGACATGGACCGCGCCGCCCGCGCCCTTCAAGGACATCCGCGAGGAGTAGTCGGCCAGGTGACGACCGATCACCTAAGCCTTGAACGTTCGGCCGACGTGAGTATGCCCCCGGAGCGGACCAGCCGGTCGACACATGTTTGCGAATCCACCGTACGCTTTGCCCTCGGGTGACGGCGCTGGGGAGGAGTTCGCAGACATGACGCTGACCGGCCTGCCGTTGCTGATCACCGGCGTCGTGGTGACACTCCTGCTCGCGGCCGGGACCGGACTGCTGTGGTGGCGCACCGGACGTGTCACGCGCCACACCCTGCTCGTCCGCGCGGGGCTGCGCCCGCTCGCACTCCTACTCACCGAGGCCGTCGCGGTCGCCACCGTCGCGATCGGGGCCAACCGGGCACTGGAGATATATCCGTCCTGGTCGGTGCTCTTCGGCGGCGTCCACACCGTCGACAAAGCTGCCACGGCCCCGAGCGCCGGCCTCGAGGAGTGGCTGCACGGGCAGGCCGGACAGGGCCGCGACACTGGGCTGTCGTTCGCCTGGAAGCCGGCCGAGGCAGCCGCCTGGCATCTGCCGGCCGCACCGATGGTCGCCGTACCCGCCGCCTACTTCCGCGACACGGCGGTCCGGTTCCCGGTCATCGTGGTGGTCGGCCCGCGTCATGCCGGTGCGCCGGCCGTCGGTTGGGACGACCGGCACACGCTGCAGGCCGCCCGGTCCGGCGGACCCGCCGTCGTCGTGTTCGTCCGGCTCGATGACCCGGCCGCCGCCCTGCCCGTGCTCTCCAAGGCCCTGCCCGAACAGCTCAGCCGTGATCTGCGGGTCCAGCCAGGCAGCTGGGCGGTGGCCGGTGTCGGAACGGGCCAGGGGCTCGCGCTGGACCTCCTGCGCGAAAGCGACGACCGGTACCGTGCGGGTGCGCTGGTCAACGACGGTGACCGCGCACCGGCTGGTGCGCTCCTCGACCGCGCCCGGCAACTGCCGACCGGCCTGGACCTGCTCGTCGTATCGGCGACACCAGCCGGAGCCGGGCTCGTCTCCGACGCCGTCCCGCACCCGACCGGACGGCTCACGGCCGCGCTGCGTTGGCTCCAACTGCACACCCCGCCACCAGTGGCCGCCCCGCTGGTCGACCCGACCGTGCCGGTCAGCGGGGGTTCCCATGGGTGAACGGGAGACGCGGTGAGCCCGACCAGCATGTCCCTGCAGGTATGCACGGCGGTTCTCGCCGTGGCCGCGGCCGTCGCCACCGGTTGGGCGTGGGAGCGGATGCGCGGCTGGTGGCGCTGGCCCACCCGCGTCCTCGCACTCGTCTGCTGCCTGCTGGTGGCGTTCGCCGTGGCGGGCGTGGCGGTCAACCGCAAGCTGCACATGTACACCGCGTGGGAGCAGCTCGTCGGCAACAACCAGGCGGTGGTGGCTCCGGAGCCGACGTTGCAGACGCCCGGTGCCGGCGCGAAGGCCGGCCGGCTGGTGACCGTGACGATCACCGGCCAGCGCAGCGGCATCCAACTGCCCGCGTACGTGTACCTGCCGCCCTCCTACGACTCGTCGACGGGACGGCTGCCGGTGATCGAGGCGTTCGCCGGTTTCCCGGGCTCACCACAGACCTGGTTCGACGTAGCCGATCCGCGCGAGGTCGCCGAACGGGAGATCAAGGAGGGCCGGATGCCACCGACCATCATGGTCTTCCCGGTCCAGCACGCCAGCCCTACCCAGGACAGCGAGTGCGTGGACGCGGCGGGCGGAGCGCAGTTCGACACGTACCTGAGCCTGGACGTGCAGGACTACATCGGCAAACACTTCCGGGCCCGCACCGACCGGGCCGGCTGGGGCATGTTCGGCTTTTCGACCGGCGGGTTCTGTGCGGCCAATCTGGCGCTGCGCCACCCCGACCGGTATGCGGCGGCGGTCAGCTTCTCGGGGTACTACACGGCCATCACCGACCGTACGACCGGGGACCTGTACCGCGGCGACGCCCACCTACGGGACGAGAACAGTCCGCTGTGGAGGATCAATAACCTGCCGGTGCCGGCGGTCGCGATGTATCTGGCGTGCGCCCGGGACGACGTGAAGGGTTTCGCTCAGCTCCAGGCGATGGCCGGCGCGGCGCGGTCACCGCTTCGGCTGACCACCGCGATGGTGCCCAACGGCGGCCACACCGGCGGGGCGTGGCGGGCCCTGGCGCCGGCGGCGTTCGACTGGCTGTCCGTCCAGTTGGGCGGCCCGACCGGCGATCCGTCCCCGGACCACGGCGGCACGGGTGACGCGGCAGCCGACGGCGTCAGCAGGCTAGCCCCGGCAACCGGCAGCAGCCGGGGCCCCGGCCCTAGGAACCATCACCCGACTCCTGCGGCTTCTCACCGTCAGGGCGCAGCATCCGGCTGAGAGCCTCGACAGCGACATCGCTGGGCGAAGCCGCCTCCTGGTTCACCTTCTGCAGTTCGATGTACACCTCTTCGCGGTGCACCTGCACGCTGCGCGGTGCCTTGATGCCGAGGCGCACGACGTCGCCCCGGACGTCGAGAACGGTGATGACGACGTCGTCGCCCACCATGACACTCTCACCGGGACGACGGGTCAGAACGAGCACGTGGCGCTCCTCCTTCGAATGACCGGTAAGCCCGGTGAGAGCACGATACCCGATTTATCCGATAAAGAGAGGCGCACGCACCGGGAGTCCCGTACGAGCGAGAACCAATTGCACCGCCCGGCGACTGCGCTGCGCGATGACGATCGGAGCCAGCAGGTTCGCGCTGGCGTCCCCGGGCCGTTCCCCTGCGTTGATCATGAGCAGGACGAGCAGTTCGTCCGGGTCGGGTCCGCCGAGGGTCTCCAGCGCCTCGTCGTCGATGTCGACCGAGTAGTCCGGGAAGAACGGAGCCGGGGGCGCCACGAGAAACCGCAGTTCCGGCCGGCCCGTCGACGTGAGCGAGTACAGCATGCCCGCGTCGTCCATGCGGACCAGGACGAAGCTCCGCTCCTGCGGGAAGCCGGGAATCGGCGACACGAACTCGAGAACGGGTAGTTCAGCGGTCTCGACGGGTTCGATGACGTCGAGTACTTGAGCAGTCATGAATCTCCTCTGGTCGCTTTAACGCAGGAAGTCAACGAGGGACGACTGCACGACCTTGGCGGCAGCCCCGAGGGCGGCCTGGTAGGCGGTCTGCTGTAGCGCCATGTCGCTGATCGTCTTGGGTAGGTCGATGTCCTCGACGTCGGACAGCTGAGCCGTCAGCGCGTCGACGCGGTCGTTGGCGGCCTGCTGCATCTGCGTCACCTGGTTGTATCGGGCACCGACCGTCGACTGAGCCGTCTGCAGCGTGTGCATCGCCGTGTCGAGTCGGTCGAGGTCGCCGCCGAGTGCGCTGGGATTGGCGGTGAGGTTGCTGGAAATGTCCGAGAGCACGGTGAATAGCTGATTGGAGCCCGTACCGAAGAAGGTCGTCCCCGGCACGCCCACCGGCACCTTGACGTTGTCGCCCACCGTGCGCAGCACCACGCCGCTGTCACCGGAGTAGGCACCGGTCGAGTCGAGCGCGGCGGCGCCAGCGGTGGTGCCGCCGAAGACGGGGCGGTCGAGGTACCTCGTGTTGGCGACACCGATCACGGAGGCGCGGATCTGGTCCACCTCGGCGGCCAGCGCCGCACGGGCGTCAGTTGATCCGCCGCTGCCGCTGGACATGCCGGTCAGCACCAGCCCGCGCGCTGTCTGGATCTGGGAGATGATGCTGCTCATCGAGCTGTCGACCGTGCCGAGCCAGCCCAACGCGTCGTCGGCGTTGCGCGAATACTGCTGGACCGTGGCCAACTCGCCGCGGTACTGCATGATGGCTACCGCGCCGGTAGGTGAGTCCGACGGCTGCGAGATCTGCTTGCCGCTGGAGAGCTGCTGTTGGGTGTCGCCCAGGCGCTTCAGGTTGCCCTGCAGCCCGGCAAGGACGTTGGTGGCGATGGACCGTTCGGTCACGCGGTATGCGGTCATGGCTTGAACCTCAGACGCCGGTGTGGTTGATGAGTGTGTCGAGGGTGGAGTCGATGGTGCTGATGACCCGCGATGCGGACTGGTATGCCCGCTGGAAAGCGATCAGGTTGGTCATCTCCTCGTCCAGGTTGACGCCGGACTGCGCCTGCCGTGACGAGTCCACGTCCTTGGTGAGGATGTCCTGCACGCTCGCCCGCCGGTCCGCCCGCTGGGCGGTGACGCCGAGGTCGGCCACGAGCGACCGGAACGCCCGGTCCGGGCTGCCGGTCGAGACGCCGATGCCGGCGATCGCGTCGGCGTTGCCGCCGTCAAGGTTTCCACCGGTGGTCGACGACGCCGCGACCTTGTCCGGGTTGGTGATCAGGACGCTGATGTTTCCGGCCGTGATCCCGGCCGTGACCGGCACCCCTCCGGGGTTTCCGAAGAACAGGCCTCCGGGGGTGCCGCTCAGGTCGTATCCGGTCGTGTGCTGGTCGTTAACGGTCTTGGCCAGTGTGAACGCGACCGCGTCGAACTGTGCGGAGTACCCCGGCACGATGGTGTTCAGCGCCTCCAGCGACGACGCGAGTTGTCCGCTCGGTATGACGACCTGGGCGTTGTTGTCGGTCCAGCTCAGCGCGACCGGCGCGGTTGTCACGTCGTCGAGGCGCGCTGCGCCGGCGACCTTCACCTGCCGCGCCACGTCGCCGCTGACCAGCCCCGAGCCGCCAAGGGTCACGTCCATGGAGCCGTTGGCGCGGGCGATGGCGCTGGCACCGGTCAGTTCGGTGAGGTGCATGACCAGGGCGTCGCGCTGGTCGGCGAGCTCGTTGACCGGAAGGCCCGCCTGGGTGCCCCGGACGACGGCCTGGTTGAGCTGCGCGACCTGCGCCGCGGTCGTGTTGACTTCCGTGGCGTAGGCGTCCAACTGCTCCCTCGTGGTCGAGAACAGTGACGCGAGCGCGTTGTGGGTGCCGTGAAGGGTATCCGTAACCGTCTGCGCACGGGCGATCACCTGGGAACGGGCCGCCCCGTCACCCGGAGTGTTGGCGAGGTCGTGCCAGGCCGACCAGAGTTCGTTCATCTGCTTCTGCAGGCCGGTGGCGCTCAGCGCGCCCATCGCCTGCTGCACGTTGGTGTAGACGCGGTTCTGGTCGGCCAGGTAGCTGTTCTGGGCGTGCTCGATGCGTCCGCGCGCCTCCAGGAACGCGTCCTGTATCCGCGTGACGGCTGATACGGTCACTCCCGCGCTGGTGCCGTCGGAGACCGAGTACATAGCCGGGACGGCCGAACCGCCCACCGCCTGCATCTCGGTGCGCTGGCGCGAGTACCCCTCCGTGTTGGCGTTCGCGATGTTCTGCCCGGTGACGTCCATTCCACGTCGCTGCGCGTACAGCGAGCTGAGGGCGCCTGACAGGCCGGAAAAGGTACTCATTACATCGCCTCGTCAATCAGTCGGGACCGCGGTGCGGCCGCGACGGTCTCCCCGCGGCGGCCATACGTCTCGAACGAGCCGGAAACGGCCAGCATGGCCTCGCGGACGGCGCGCTGACCGGTGCTGAGCAGGTCTCGGTTGGCCTCGGCCAGCGCGCTGATCTCAGCGGCAAGCGCGAGGAAGGTCTTGCGGTGGTCGCGGAACAGGTCCGACCAGGGCGCGCCGACGGCGTCGGCCAACTGCCCAAGGCTCGGGTTGGGGCCGATGCCCAGGTCAGTAGCGACAGCCTCGACCTCCGCGGCGCGCAGGACTTCGGTGTGCCGGATCTGGTCGAGAACCATCTCGACCTCCCGGGTCGAGTGCGCAAGCCAGCGGGTGCGGCCGGCGGCGAGCACCAGCTGCTCCTCTTCAAGCTTGAAGAGAAGCAGTTCGAGCATCTCGCGTTCCCGCCACAGGATGCTCGACAGGTCCGCCAACCCCATCGTCGTCGCCCCTTCCGCTGTCGGCTCGCTCTTCACAGCGCGCCAGGTACCGGATAGGTCGGCAGGTCGACCCCCACCCTGAGGATTTCCGCGGACTCGGCGACATCTTCGCGACTTGAGAACAACCGTCCGTGGCACTAGTCACGGCAACTGCATTGCAACTCTTCGTGACCGGTTCATACACCCGGCGCAACCGACCGTTGTTTCTGCCCGGCCGGACCGCCATTTGGACCCGGGGGGCCACAGGACCAACAGCCGCCACGAAGAGGTCACCTTGTCTGTCAACACCGCCACCCCGTCGCCGCGTTCTGTCGAGGATCTGGTTCGTAGCCACCTCCCGCTCGTCGGCCACCTCGTGCGCGAGATGCTGGGCCGCCTACCCGCCCACGTCAGCCGCGAAGACC
>JAOPWA010000419.1 GCA_025965915.1 Dactylosporangium sp.
GCCTACCTGGGCGACGGCCAGATCATCAGCGACAACGCGATGAAGGCCCTCGCCGACCTGCAGCGCTACGAGCAGACCAGCGGACAGCAGGCGGCCGCCTCAGCGGCCCACTCCTACCGGACCGCGCGCACTCTGATGGTCGTCGCGCTGCTCGCCGGCCTGATAGTGGCTTTCGTGCTGAGCCAGTACCTGGCCAGGTCCATCAGCCGCCCGATCCAACAGGTACGCGGCGTGCTCGCCGCCGTCGCCGCCGGCGACCTGACCGCCGAGGTAACCATCAAGTCGCGTGACGAGGTGGGCGAGATGGCACAGGCACTGGCGGTGGCGACCGCCAGTACCCGCGAGGCGGTACGCATGCTCGGTGACAACGCCTCCGCACTCGCCACCGCGACCGAAGAGCTGACCGCGATCAGCCGCCAGATCGGCGACAGCGCCGTCGACGCCAACCAGCGGGCCGAACAGGTCGCGGGCGCCGCCGGGTCGGTCAGCACCCACGTGGCCACGGTGGCCGCCGGCGCCGAGCAGATGGGCAGCTCGATCGAGGAGATCTCCCGCAGCACCAGCCAGGCCGCGGAAGTCGCCGCCGAAGCCGCTTCGGTCGCCTCGGCAGCCACCAGCACGGTCGGCAAGCTCGGCGAGTCGTCGGTGGAGATCGGCGAGGTGGTCAAGGTGATCACCTCGATCGCCGCGCAGACCAACCTGCTCGCGCTCAACGCCACCATCGAGGCGGCCCGCGCCGGTGAGTTCGGCCGCGGCTTCGCCGTCGTCGCGCAGGAGGTCAAGGATCTGGCGCAGGAGACCGCCCGGGCTACCGAAGACATCGGTCGGCGGGTCCAGGCGATCCAGACCGATACCGCCGAGGCCGTGCAGAGTATCGACCGGATCAGCCAGGTGATCGGGCAGGTCGGCGAGTACCAGGCGACCATCGCCACCGCGATCGAGGAACAGGCCGCTACGACGACGGCGATGAGCCGTAGCGTCGCCGAGGCGGCCGACGGCTCGGGCGCGATCGCCGCCACGGTGGGCGGTGTTGCCACCGCGACTGAGGCGACCCAGGCCGGCGTCGCCAGCACGGCCCATGCGGTGCAGGAACTGGCCCGGATGGCCGCTGAGATGCGCAGCGCGGTCTCGCGCTTCAGGTACTGACCTCTACCCCACCGTGCGTGGACCGATCGTGATTGACGAGAGCGAGTCGAAATGAGCTTCCAAACGCTTGCCGTGCGTCTCGCCGGTTTGGGCCTGGCGTTGTCCATGCTCGCCGGCTGTGGCGTGACCAACGCGCTCACCGCGGCCGGGCCAAGCGGCCCGACCGCGGGCCCCGCCGATCGAGTGGCGCTGCTGCTTCCCGAGTTCAAAGCCAGCCGGTACGAGGCTGCCGACCAGCCCTACTTCGCACAGCGCCTCAAGGAACTCTGCCAGGGCTGCACTGTGGACTACCGCAATGCCGAACAGGACGCGGCCAAGCAGTTCGAACAAGCCAAGGACGCGCTCGACAAGGGCGCCAAGGTCCTCGTGTTGACCCCAGTCGACAGCGTGGCGGCCGGCCAGATCGTGGCCGCCGCTCACGACCGCAAGGTACCCGTCATCTCCTATGACCGGCTGGTGCTCAAGACGGCCGTGGACTACTACATCTCGTTCGACAACGCCAAGGTTGGTTCGCTGCAAGCAAAGGCTCTCCTGGACGCGCTGGGCCCGCGCGCCGCCTCGGGTGAGATCCTGTGGATCAACGGCTCGCCCACCGACAACAATGCGACCCTGTTCAAGCAGGGCGCCCACGCCGGGCTGGACGGCAAGGTGCGCATCGCCGCCGAATCCGACACCGCCGAATGGAGCCCCGACAACGCACGGGCCTGGACCCAGCGGGTGCTGCCCACCCTGCGCGGCCGCCAGATCGTCGGCGTGTACGCGGCCAACGACGGCACCGCCGGCGCGGCCATCGCAGCACTGCACACCGCCGGACTCGGCGACGTTCCGGTGACCGGACAGGACGCCGAGACGGCCGCGTTGCAGCGCATCCTGGCCGGCCAGCAGTACATGACGGTATACAAGGCCATTCGGCCGGAAGCCGAAAAGGCCGCCGAGCTCGCCTACGACCTGTTGCGCGGCATACACCCGCAGGCACCCGCCACGGTCGACAACGGCGCCGGACAGGTCCCGTCCGTGCTGCTCGACCCTGTCACCGTCACCCGGGACACGATCGCATCGACCGTGATCAAGGATGGCTTCGTCACACCCGGCTCGCTGTGCGCGGGCGCCTACGCGGAGGCCTGCCGGACGGCCGGTATCGGCTAGCACGCGGACCTTGTGCGAGGAGAGTGTCAGGAACATCGTGTGGGGGCGGTGATCCGGCAATATGGGGCGGTTGTCCAGCGTGAAGGACCACTGTCGACATTCCTTCCTCACCAACGGTCCGTACAAAGCGACCTCCAGCGGCCACTGAAAAGCAAACCAGCCCCACGACGCCGGACGCGCACAACGATCGGACTGACACAGTCGGCGCTGTTGCATTGTCGGATCGACGGACGTGTCGGAGTCCGCGGTCAGATCGCTTGGGCGAGTTCGTCGAACGCCGCGGCGACCCGCAGCCCGTGCGGGGCGTCGAGGCCAAGTTCGTAATGTCCGCGGTGCAGGTTCTGCATGAAGGCGTGCCCGGCGATGATCACTTGTGCGGTCCGATCGGTCCGTAACCCGCGCATCGGTCTCAGCTGGTGTTTGAGTCGACTGTGATCACCCTCGATCGGATTGTTGGCGTACTGCTCGACGTGGTGCCACGCCTGCGGGATCAGCTCGTCTAGGACGCCGGGGTAGACCGCGGCGGCGTCGGTGACCATCTCACGGGGTGTCACCTTCAACGCTGACAGCGCCCGGCGGAAGAACCGGCGGGCCGCGTCAGCGTCCCGAGGGCCGAGACCAGCACGTCGATGACCTGCCCGTACTGGTCGACCGCCCGATAGACGTACCGCCAGACGCCGTTGACCTTCACATACGTCTCATCGACGTGCCGCCTGTCACCTGGCGAGTGGCGGGCAAACCGGGCAGCGTCGGCCAGCAGTGGGGTGAACCGCTGTACCCACCGGTACACGGTGACATGGTCGACCTCGACGCCGCGCTCGACCAGCAGTTCTTCAACGTCGCGGTAGGACAGATCGAACCGCAGGTACCAGCGCACCGCGACGACGATCACTTCGGCCGGGAATCGGAACCCGACAAATGCCGACCTCGGCGGCAGCCACGAGCCAGGACTGGTCGATGACTTCAACAAGCGGGGAGCAGATGGGGGGGTTGACCCGCTTTGGCGGACATCCGAGATCAGGGGCGTGGCCCCGGGAGGATGCCATAACCGGGGGTCCATAACCGCGTAGTGCCGGGGCGAGCTGGCAGCGCCGTCGAGGTTCACCGGGAAGGAAGCCGGGGAGACACACGGGCTGGGCACCGACGTGAGGGGATTCCATGCCTGAGAGCCCTGACTGGATAGAGAACCTGCCGATTCGCACGGGTCAAGCAGGCTACCGCGCGTCCGCACCGCGCCAGCTGTTGTCGCTCAGGGCCGGGGCGCCGAGTCGGCTACGCCTGGTGGCCTTGAGTTTCCTGATGCTCCTGGTCGAGTTGGCCCTGATCCGGTGGAGCGCTTCGGAAAACGTCCGCCTCGCCTACCTGACGAACTTCGTCCTTCTCGCGAGCTTCCTCGGTATCGGGGTGGGCTTCCTTCGTTCCCGCGCGCGGCGCGAGCTGTTCGCTTGGGCGCCGCTGGCCCTGGCCCTGCTGGTGGCATTCGTGCTGGCATTCCCGGTCAGACTCGTCACGTTGTCCGGGCCGCACCAGTTGCAGGGGCGATTCGGATGGGCGCCGTTGCCGCCATGGATCAGCCTTGCCGTGATCTTCGGGCTAACCGTAGTGATCATGGCGGGCATCGGTGAGAGCATGGCGCGGACGTTCGCCCGGTTCGAGCCGTTGGAGGCGTACCGCCTGGACATCCTCGGTGGCATCGTCGGCATCGTCGTGTTCTCAGCGCTGGCGTTCCTTTGGATGCCGCCGGTCGTGTGGGGGCTGATCGCCGCCGTCACCTTCGCCCTCCTGCTCCCGCGACGGCCACGGTGGCGTCTCACCACCGCACTGTGCGCGCTAGGGGGCGTGGTCCTAGCTCTCGCCGCCCAGTCGCTGGCCTCGCACCACCACTGGTCGCCTTACTACAAGGTGACAGCGTCGCCGCTGCCGAACGAGCAAGGGGCGCTGAAGGTGTGGGCGAACAACATCCCGCACCAGACGGCCTACCCGGTCGAGCGCCTGCGCCAGAACCAGCCCTTCTACTTCTTCCCGTACCGCCATGTGGATACGGCGTCGTTGGACGACGTCCTCGTGATCGGGGCCGGCACCGGAAACGACGTCGCGGTGGCGCTCTCGCAAGGTGCCAAGCACATTGACGCCGTCGAGATTGACCCGGTCCTGCTGGACATCGGCCGCAAGTACCACCCCAACCAGCCCTACTCAGACCCGCACGTGAGTGTCCACGTCACCGACGGACGCGCGTTCCTGCACCAGACCAGCCACCACTACGACCTGATCCTGTTCGCGCTGCCTGACTCCCTCACCCTGCTGGCAGGCCAATCGAACCTGCGACTGGAGAACTACCTGCTCACGAGCGAGGCTCTCCGGGCGGCCCGTGACCGCCTCAAGCCGATCGGCACATTCGCCATGTACAACTACTATGAGCCGTTCCTGCTGGACCGGTTCGCGGGAACTCTGAAGACGCTGTACGGCTCGGCGCCCTGCGCCGAGATCGGTACCCCCATGGGCGGGCGCAGCCAGGCGGTGCTGACCGTCGCCCGCGCCGGGCCGGCCCGCGACTGCGCCAGCCCATGGCGCGGCCAGAGCCTGCAGCCGGCCAGCGACAACCACCCGTTCCCTTACCAGGTCACCCACCAGATCCCGGCGTTCTACGGGTGGATCCTTGGGCTCGTGCTGGTCGCGTCCGTACTCGTGGTCCGAGTGGCCGGCGGGCCGCTGCGGGATATGGCCAGGTACGCCGACCTCGCGTTCATGGGGGCTGCCTTCCTGCTGCTCGAGACCAAGAACGTGGTGCAGTACGCGCTGCTGTTCGGCACCACCTGGTTTGTCAACTCGCTGGTCTTCGCAGGCGTCCTGCTCAGTGTGCTAGCCGCGATCGAGGTCGCCCGGCGGGTACCAATGCCTAGGCCGGCGGTGCTGTACGGGTATCTGCTGGTCGCACTGGCAGTCGCATGGCTGGTCCCGCAGTCCGCGCTGCTGCAACTTCCGGCGCTGCCACGGTTCGCGGTCGCCACGCTCGTGGCGTTCACGCCGATCTTCCTGGCTAACCTCGTCTTCGCCCAGCGATTCAAGGCCGTAGGTTCGTCGACGACGGCGTTCGCCGCCAACCTGCTCGGCGCTATCGTCGGCGGCGTGCTGGAGTACGCCGCCATGGTGACCGGGTATCGGTTCCTGCTCGTCGTCATCGCGGTGCTGTACGGGCTGGCGTTCGTCACCGGGTACCGGCATCTGATGGTCCGCAGAGCCTGAGCAGCTTAAGCACGTACCTATGGGCGCCCGTAAATGCGGTTACGCTGCGCCGCCTACGAATACTCGTTCATCCGCTCACCCAGGATCAAGCGCCGTTGGAGCGGGGCAGCGTCATTGATCCGGAGCATGATCGGCGAGCCGGAGCGTCATCGGGTTCGTGCCGGAAGTGCCACGCCGACAAGATACTCATGCAACACGCCGCCCGTTTCAACGGTCACCGTCCGCGCCATAGCGGCCTGAAGGGCCTGCCCGAGGTGGTCACCAACGTGTGGCCGAAGACGGTGGTGCAGACGCTGAGCTTGAGCCGGGCCGGTCTACTCCGCTGCCGCCGACCGCGCGCCCATCTGGGAGCCCGTCCTGGAATTCTGCCCAGTCCAGGGTCACCGTGGCGGGTCTGGGCCGGAGTCCAGGGCACTGGTCGCTTCGGCGTACTTGTATAGCAGACGGGCGAACTCGAGCCGCTCGTGCTCGGGCCAGTCCCGGGTGATGTACTCGAACGCCTGCCGGTGCTGGCTGCGGAAGCGGTCGCGCAGTGCGACGCCTTGCTGGGTGAGGCGCAAGACGGTACGCCGGCCGTCGCGCTGGGACGCCAGGCGCTCCAGGTAGCCGTGGGTGATCAGGTCGGAGACCATCCGGCTGGCGGCCGACGGGTCGATGCCGAGTTGCTCGGCTACGCCACCGACGGTCACCTCCCCGTCGGTCTCGTCGACGATGTTGATGATCAGGTTTCTGGACAGGTCTTTCCGCTCGACCGGCGGGTCGAGGTGTTTGAGCAGGTGTGTGCGCCGCCGGACGCATCTGCTACGTACATTTCCGTGATGTGGCTGGCCAGGTTCCGGCGTTCGCGGAGTGCTTCCTGGGCGAGGGCAACTTCGACCCGGTGGCCGTCATCCGGCGACTCGACGCGGTCGGCTTCAACGGCTTCCTCATCGACGATCACGTGCCGGCTGTGGAGGGCGACGTGGACACCTGGGGGGACCCGAGCCCGGAGGCATACTGCAGCCGCGGCCGGGCCCACGCCATCGGCTACCTGCAGGGTGTGCTGAGCGCGCTCGGCCACCGCTGAAATCGGAAGACGCCGGCGGATCGCGGCGCGCCGGCGTCCACCGTGGACCGCTGCAGAACAGGCGACAGTCCATACGCTGGTACCGAACGATCGCAGTACCCTCTGCCAGGTCGACTTCCAGCCCGGCGGTCATCAGCAACGCCCCGGTGTGCCGTCCCCCGCCGAGCTCACCGCTTAGCACTGCTCAGGTCGGCCAGACGGCGGTCAGCCCGCCGTCGACGGTCAGCGACTGCCCGGTGATGTAGCGGGCCGAGTCGGAGAGCAGGAAGAGGACGGCGTCGGCGACATCGTCAGGTTGACCGACACGGCCCAGTGGGATGGTCGGAGCCGAGCGCCGCAGCCCCTCAGGACCGCCCGAGTTTACCGGGTCGAGAGACTGCGGCGACTCGATCACCCCCGGCAGAACTGTGTTGATCCGGACACCTCGCGGCCCGAGCTCCAGCGCCGCGCTTCGGACGAATCCGATCAGGCCCGCCTTGGCGGACGAGTAGGGCGTGTGTCCTAACCACCCGAGTGCCGCCCCTGCGATGCTCGACACCACGACCACCGACCCGTCGGCGGGTAGTGCCCGGATGGCGGCCCGGACCGTGCGCATCACACCCGTCAGGTCGATGTCGAGTATGCGGTGCCAGTCCTCGTCGCGCAGTGCGTCGAGAGGCGCCAGCTTCAGCACTCCGGCGTTGGCCACGACAGCGTCCAGGCGACCGAACGCCGCCACCGTGGCATCCACGGCCGCGAACATCTCGTCGCTGTCGCGTACGTCGGCTTGCACCACTTGGGCTCTGCCGCCCGCGACGGTGATCTCGGCAACCACCGCATCGGCGTCGTAAGGATCGCCTTCGAAGGTGCCGACCGCGACCGCATAGCCCGCGGCCGCCGCGCGAATCGCAGTTGTCCGGCCGATGCCGCTGGCCGCCCCGGTGACCAGTAGGCCGCGCTCCTTCACAGCATCACATGTCCGCTGTTCGGGCCGAGCGTCTGCCCGGTGTAGAGATTGCCGCCCGGATCGCTGGCGAGCAGCACAGCGGACGGAGCCACCTCGAAGGGCTCACCGGTTCGCTTCAACGGCAGTTCTGCCATCAGAGACCGCGTCCACTCGTCGGACAGCGTGCCGCCGAGCGGGGTGTTGATCGGTCCCGGCGCGATGCAGTTGGCGGTGATCCCGGTGCCGCCCACCTCGCGCGCCAGCGAACGCGTGAAGCCGATGACGCCGGCCTTGGCCGCGGCATAGTGAGCCAACCCGGCCCCGCCGCGCTGACCGACCTGTGAAGCGATGTTGATGATGCGGCCAAAGCCGGCCTCGAGCATCGGGGGCAGCGCCGCCCGGGAGCACAGGAAGACGCTGCGCAGGTTGACCGAGATCATCTCGTCGAACATCGAGGATGGCATGTCGATAACGTGCGCCTCGGTGAGGATGCCTGCGTTGTTCACCAAGACGTCTATGGCGCCCAATGCATCGCGGGCCTCGTGGAACATCCGCTCCACGTCCGAGTCACTGGCCACGTCGGCTTGCACGGTGACCACATCGTCGATGAAACGAACACACTGTTCTCGGACCGCGTCCAGCGCCGTTCCGCCCGTGCGGTCGACGAGACACAGCCGCGCCCCGGCTTCGGCGTACGCGAGCGCGATGGCTGCTCCGATGCCACTCGCGGCCCCCGTCACCAGAGCGGTCCGACCCGCCAGGGAGCCGATCGGCCCGCCTGTGGTCCTGGTCGGTTCTGCCGCGGTCATCGCGCCCCTGCCACCGTGTCGAAGATACGGGCGGCATTGCCGCCGAGAATGAGTTGGCGCTCAGCGTCGCTGAAATGTGCGAGGTCGACCCGCAAGCGTTCGTACTTCATGGTGAAGATCGGTGCGGCGCTGGCGAACAGCAGGCGCTCCGGCCCGAAAGTCGCCACCACCCGCTCCAGGAAGTCCTCGCGATACATGCCGCTCGTCTGCACGTGCACGTTGGCGTTGGCCAACGCCAGTTCGGCGTCGAACTGCGCCATACCGGAGATGTTGAACTGGCCGCCGTTGGTCAGCACCAACGGGTTGTCCGGTGTCCATCGCGCGGCCGCCCCGAGCTGCAGCGGTTCGGCGAACAGGTGGTAACCGGCGGCAACCATCACGGGCACGCCCAAGTCTGCCGCGCATTTCATGATGGGGCGGACGAGGGCGGCATCATTGATGCGAAAATGCTCTTCCGAGGGATGCAAGAACACCCCTCGGGCTCCCGCCCGAGACGCGCGCCGGAACTCGGCGACCGCAGCTTCGCCCTCCCAGGGATCGATCCGGCACAGCGGGATCAGCCGGCCGTCGGAATTTGTTGCGGCTTCTGCGATCGCGTCGTTGGCCGCCGCGAAGTCGCCGCGGCGCGGATGCATGGGGGTGGCAATGGCGACGGAGGTGCCGACGGCATCCATTCCAGCCAGCGCGTTCGCCGCGTCAAGCTGGTAACCGAAGTGAGAAGTACCGAGGAAGACAAGTCCGTCGATAGTGCTCATGCTGTCAGCCCCAGCAGCGTTTCGGCGTTGCCACCAAGAACCAATCCGGCCGCTTCCTCGCCGAGCTCGGCGATGACCACCTTCTGCCTCTCGAGGGAGGGCGAGCTCACCGGCCCATCGCTGCCGAAGACGACGCGCTCGGCGCCGACCCGCTCGACCGCAGCGCGAATCTTTTCCGGGTAGGGCATCGCAGAGGTCTCCAAGATGATGTTCGGGAACTGCTCGGCGACATCAAGCGCTTCGTCGACGTGGAAGTAGCCCCCCATGTGCCCGAGGACGATGATCGCGTCGGGACAGGCGGCGGCCGCCTGGGCGATCGACAGCGGAGTGCTCAGCGGCTCGTCGCCACAGTGGAACAGGGTGGGTACGCCGAGTTCACCCGCGTACCGGATGAGTTCGATCGTCGTCCGCCCACCAGGGTGCTGCATGGTCGACACTGGATGCAGCTTGAGGCCTTTGAAGCCGAGCTCGGTGACGGCCTGCTTCAGCAGCTGCTTCGAGGTTTCGAGGTACGCCGGGTTCAAGCGGATGAAGCCGTACAACCGATCGCGGTAGCGCTCGCAAGCCTCGGCGATCAGCTCGAGGCCACGAGGGTTGAGCCCCGGCAGGTCCGTCAGCGTCATCACCGCCGACCGCTGCACGCCGGCCGCGTCCATTGCGCGGATACAGTCCGCCGCGGACATCTGCCAGCCCAGCGATGTCCCCTCCTCGATGTGCATGTGCATGTCGAAGGTCATCTCAGGTTCTCCGTCATCTCGTCCTTCCCGGCCAGCGCTTTCTGTTGTCAGGTTGGTGGCTCCGCGAGCACTGCAGCAACCTCGGCCAGCGTGCGGTCCACCCAGCCGAGGTCGACCGCACGCCCCCCGAGCACGACGCCGCGCGGCCGACGCAGCACCTCGAGATCGGCCCTGGGGTCTCGCTCAGCGATCACCAGATCAGCACGGGCGCCGACGGCGAGGATCCCGGTCGGGACATCGTCGCCCGCTCGGCGTACCAAGGGTCCTGCCGTGACCGTGGCGGCGCGCAGGGCTTCCGTCGTACTCATGCCACGTTCGACGTACATGATCAGTTCGTCGAGCAGGCAGCCGATCGGGTTCAGCGCGGTCCCCGCATCTGTCCCCGCGGCGATCCGCACACCTGCGGCGATCGCCTTGGCCGTATTGGCCCGGTAGATTTCTCGCGCCTTCAGACTCTTCTCCACCGTTGCCGCCGGGATGCCGATGCCGTCGGCGATGGGATTCAGCGCGACGACGGTCGGCACGAGCGTCACACCTGCGGCGATCATCTGCTTGTAGCTGTCGTCATCGGCGAAGGCGGCATGCTCGATCGTGTCGACCCCTGCCTCGATCGCGTTCCTGATTCCCTGTGGCGCGTGGGCGTGCGCAGCGACCAGGACGCCCGCCTTGTGGGCTTCCTCGACCCCGGCCGCGAGTTCCGGGACTCCAAGCTGTGGCAGGCCGGGATTGCCCGGCGAGGAGATGCCGCCTGTCGCCATCAGCTTCACCACGCCAGCACCGTCGGCCAGTTGCTCACGGACGGCCAACCGCACCTCGTCGGGGCCGTCGGCGATCCGTCCGTGGTCCGCACAGTGGCCGCCGGTCATCGTGATCGGCCTGCCGGCGGCGACGACGCGCGGCCCTGGCAACCTGCCCGAGTTCACCTGCAGGCTGTAGTCCAGCGTCATCCGGTCGGTTGAGCCGAGATCTCGCACCGATGTGATGCCTGCCCGCAGGGCGAGCAGACCGTTGTGGAAGCATGTCATCGACCGCACGAACGGTGCGCGCTCCCACTGCAGGAACGCCGCCGGATGCGCAGCCAGGTCGAAATGGACATGGCAGTCGATGAGCCCGGGAAGCACGAACGCACCGCGCAGATCCAGCTCGGGTGTGCCGTCCGCCTTCGGCTGCTGGCGCGTTACCGCAGTGATGACACCTGCGCGCACCACGAGCGAGCCGAACGGCTCCTCCTGGAGTTCGCCACCCATCAGGGCGACCCCGTTGCGGAGGATCAGGTCGGGAGCTGTCGTCGGCGAACTCACGACGCCGCCCTCGCGTTGCCCGTGGCAGCTGCCCAGGTGGCGATGATGTCGCCCGACGAGGCGATGTCGAAGCGATGACGCATCAGCAGCATGGACGCCTCGTGCTGGGCCCGGTCGTCGCTGCCGACGCAGTCTTCGGCAATCACGACGTAGTAGTCGTTGAACAAGGCATCCCGTGCGGTCGATTCCACGCAGCCTTCCGTCGTACAGCCGGTGATCACGGCGGTCTCGATGCCGTTACTGCGCAGCAACATGTCCAGGCTGGTGCTCCAGAACCCGCTCGAACGCCACTTGGGCACCACCAGTTCGCCCTCGCGGGGGGTGAGTTCGGCGACGAACTCCCAGCCGGGATCGCCCTGCCGGGTGTATCGGAGCGGGACGCCGGCGTGACCCTGCTCGTGCAGACGCAGGTTGAAACGCAACTGGGCGGGCGACTCACTCATGCCGCGGGGCAGAGTCGTCATCTGCACATGGACGACGAGAACGCCGGTGGCACGAGCCTCCCCCAGCAGGGTGACGATCCGGGCACGCACGGCCGGATACATCGTCAGGTCGACGCCGAGCCGGTCGAACGCGAAGCCCGGCTCGACAAAGTCCCGCTGCATGTCGATGATCACAAGCGCGGCACGGGAAGGGTCGACCAGTTCTGTGAGCTCGGTGAGAACCTGCTTGCCGGCAACCTCGATCACGGCAGGTTCCCGCTCTCGCTGACAGCCGCGCTCATCGGACCTGGGCCGCGTGGTAGTAGGAATACCCCGTCGGGCCGAAGTGCACGTCGGTGAGGTTTGCGGCCCCGGAGTGGACACCGCTGACGTTCCACAGCGGCAGGAAGATCGCATCCTCCATCAGCTTGGTGGTGATCTTCTCGTACGCCGCGGTACGGGCTGTCGTGTCGGTGATCGTGTTCGCCTTGGCGATCGCGGTGTCGATCTCGGGGTTCTTGTAGTGGGCCCAGTTGAAGCCCGACTTGATCTGACCGCTGGTAACGAGGTTGTTGAGCAGGTACGGGTCGACGTCGTAGTAGAAGATGGCCGACAGGTTTTGCACGCCCTGGTTGTAGGACGCCGCTGCCGTGGTGAACGGCTGCGACTTCGTGGTCGAGGAGAAGCCGACCTCCTTGAGTGCGTTCACGACGTACTGCGTCGGCAGGTCGAAGCCGTTCGCGCTCTGGATCAGGATGTCCAGCGTGAGCTTCTGGCCGCCCTTGCTCCGGGTGCCGTCCGAGGCCGCGACCCAGCCGGCTTCCTCGAGCAGGCGCCGAGCCTTGTCGGGATTGTAGGCATACATCGAGTCGTTCGCCTTGACGTAGCCAGGAGTGGTGGGGGTGAGCACGTTGTAGGCGGGCGTGAAGGCACCGCGTAGTACGCCCTCGTTGAGCTTCTTCTGGTCGACCGCGTAGAGGATGGCCTGCCGGACCCTGATGTCATCCGTCGGGCCCTTTTCGACGTTGATCGGGTAGCCGTAGGGCTGCCCCGTCGACGGCATGTCGTAGTGCTTGAACTGCGACGACTTCTTGATGGTCGCGATCGTGTCGGGGTCGAGGTTCATCGCCATCTGCACCTGGCCGGCGCGCAACGCGTTGTAACGGGCGTTGGTGTCGAGCAGAATCTTGAAGCTCAGCTTCCCCAGCTTGGCCGGGCCGGGCGGACCGAAGGCGGCTGGACCCCACTTGTAGCTGGGATTCTTCTCCAGGGCGACGTGGTCCTGGGCCACGTAGTCGACGAACTTGAACGGCCCCGTACCGGTTGGTT
>JAOPWA010000434.1 GCA_025965915.1 Dactylosporangium sp.
GTTCCCGGGCTGTAGCCTCCGCCGCGACTGGCGATCACGAGAAACTCCCGGCCGCCGAGCAGCCCGGCGTTCGTTTCGGGGTCGATCGACAGCCCTAACGCGATGATGTGATCAACCCACGCTTTGACGGTGCTCGGCACGCCGAAGTTGTAGAGCGGCATTCCCAGCAGGATCGTGTCGGCCTGCTTGATCTCGTTCACCAGTTCGTGAGTCAGGGCCCACGACGCGGCCTGCTCAGGGGTGTGGTGTTCCGCAGGCACCATGCGGGCGAGCCCGCTGGCCGTGTCGAGATGCGGCACCGGGTCGCTGCCCAGGTCGCGGTAGGTCACGGTCCCGGCGGGATGGGCGGCGAGCCAGTTCTCGGCTGCGCGAGCGGTGAGCTTGCGGCTGACGGACTGATCGCCCCTGATGCTGGAGTCGATGTGTAGCAGGTGAGTCATGCCGCTAGCCTGCCATAAGTCATTTGTGGTGCACAAGTTATCTGCATCACATGAGCAGTTTGTGGGCTCATCTAGACTTGCTCTATGCCCTCCTCATTACCGGTCCTCAACCAGCCGCCGAGTCACGTAGGGCCGCTGATCGATCACCTCGCCCGCCGCCTCCGGCTGCGGTCGGAATCGGTGCTGACATCGCTTGGCCTGCGGCCTCGACACCTGGTGACCCTCACCATGCTCCGGTACCACGGGGGATGCTCACAGCAAGCGCTCACGTCGATGCTGGAGATGGACGCGACCAACGTCGTCGGACTGCTCAACGAACTGGAAGCCGACAACCTCGTCGAACGCCGGCGATCACCCCAGGACCGCCGCCGGCACGTCGTCGAACTCACCGACGTCGGCGTGAAACGGCTCGCGAAGGCAGAACTCGCGCTCGTAGGGGTCGAAAACGAGGTGTTCGGCGCGCTCAATATCGACCAGCGCGAGACCCTCTACAACATGCTCCAGCAGGTGATCGGCGGGAACGAGATGAGCTGCACAGAGGGCCATCAATTGATGAGCGCACAGAGCGTGTGCGGCGTCGCGGGCGCCAGCTGATGCCGCGTGCCCTCAGCACGCCGCCGAACGGCGGCCGAGCCCGGTCGCCAGCGGTCAACCCCGCCCCAGCATCGACCCTCACCGCCAACGCGGCACCGTTCCCTAAAGGGCCGGCTGTCAGCGTGCCTAGTTTCGTCTGATAGGTGACACATTGGCTTCACCTGACGGGAAACATTGGACGCCCGGATCGGCGCGGGTCGAAGTTAGACATGGTGATCGTCAGTTCAGCGGCGCTGACGAGCCATCCATGCCTGGCCCGACCGTGAAGACGCGCTCATCGCGGCAGATCAGTGCCTCGTCAGTCGGTGTCAGTTACGGATTTCCATGTCGGAGACCAGTCCATCGACGAAGCGGTACACGTGGTCGACCGTCTCGTCGGCGATGGTCGTACTGTCCTTGTCCCGCACGACCTGGTGCACGGTAACGGCGACGCGACCATCGCTTTCGATGTTGAACCCCACGGGTACGACAGTCGGATCGATTTCCGCCCACTGGCGCGTCCAGTAGTCGCGTACCTGTTGATGTCCCCGGACGGTGCCGCCCTCCCAGCCGTTCGGCCACAGCACGTCGGGCGCCAGAGCGGCGAGGACAGCAGGAATGTCGCGACGATTGAAAGCGGCGTAAAGCTCGGTCAGCCGTTGCCTGCGGTCCGGAGTTCCTTCAGGGCTCATGCCGTCAGTCTTTGCCAGCCGGGCAGATCAACAACAGCACTGTTCGCCGTGGGCGCAACGCACTCATCTCGGCTTCTTATCTACTAGTGCTACGACCGCAGCCCGGCCAGGCTTGGTCGAGGTGACCGGCGGGATCGCTCTCATTTCGGCTGCCCACCGCGGTTTGGTGTGGCTCTCTTTTGGCATGCGTCCTGCCGGTCAAGGTGGCGCGGAGAGGATCCAGAGGGGTTTGCCCAGCTCAAAGTAGCGCTGCCCTCCTCGCCGACATCAGCTCGGTGAGATCGAGGAGGACAGCATCGGACGCTCTATGGCCGTTGCCGGCCGCCACCTCTGCGGGTCGTCCGACTGATCTTCAACTGCCGAGCACACGAGCCCCCGTTTGCGACCCCGAAATCGAGGTAGAGCAGCCGAACAGCCACGAACCGATCATGCTGCAGCTCGGTCAAACTCCAGCTCACACCTGTGCGTCGAGTTCTGGCATAGAACACGATGCCCTACCGTCGCCACGTACCTGACGCCCGGTGCCGAGCGCCGCCTCCGGCGGTGATCCACACCGCACGTTCCCGGAACACACGTGTAATTCCCGGGAAAAGTCTGCGTCCGAGACTCCGCTTGTCATTTCGAGCGGAGGTCATCTTGCCCATCCTGCGACGTCCTCGGACCGTATTCCCGCGGCGCATCAGCACCATCCTGATGCCGGTGATCACCGCGGCACTCACCGCCATCGTCGTCTCGGCCCTGTCCACGACGCCCACCCCCACGAAGACTGCGCCCGCCGTCAAAGCACTCGCGGTAACGGCACCGACCGACATACGCAGCGTCGCGTACACCCAGGCCGTCGCCGCCGCCAAGACCAAGAAGCCCAAGGTCACCGTGATCGGTACCGGCGGCACGATCTCCGGCGTCGCGACGTCTCGGAGCAGCTTCACCGACTACAAGTCGGGACAGATCGCGATCAAGGACATGGTCGGCCAACTGCAGCCCGAGATCGGGCAGGTGGCCGATGTCGCGACCGTACAGTTCGGCAACAAGGGCTCGGGCTCATACACGATCGCCGATTTCTATGCGCTCACCCCCGCGGTCGAGACGGCGCTGCAAGACTCAGACGCAGTGGTGGTCACGACCGGTACGGACACGATGGAGGAGTTCGCGTACTGGCTCGACCTCACCGTACAGAGCCGCAAACCGGTCGTGCTCACCGGCGCGATGCGGCCGTGGGCTGCCGGGACGGCCAACGGCCCGCAGGTCATCGGAGCCGACGGTCCGGCCAACCTCTTCAACTCGATCGTCCTGGCGGCCAGTCAGGCCACGTACTGTTTCGGCACGGTCGTGATGCTCAATGACGAGTTCAATGCGGCCCGCGACGTCACCAAGACCAATTCCTACCGGACGGACACCTTCCAGAGCCGCAAGGCTGGCGTCCTGGGCTGGATCGACGGGCCGAACCTGAAAGTCAGCCGGGCCCCGTCCCGGGTCGCGAACTGCGACGACCAGCAACGCTGGTTGACCCCCTTCAATCTGTCCAAAATCCAGTCGGCCGCACTGCCCAGAGTCGAGGTGATTTACAGCTACCAGGACGCGGGCGGGGAGGCGATAACCGCGTTCGCTAATGCCGGCGTCAAGGGGATCGTCACGGCGGGTACGGGATCCGGTGGGATCTCCTCCGCGCAGAGCAGCGCACGCACGGCCGCCGCGCAGAAGGGTGTTGTCTTCGTGAGCACGACGCGGACCGGCTCGGGCTCCGTCTACGGCGGCAGCACCACGCAGCCCATCATCGCGGGCGACGACCTTCTGCCGCAGAAGGCGCGGCTACTCCTACTGCTCAGCCTCGCGTTCGCCCCCGACAACGTCAGCAAAGTGCGCGACTGGGTGAGCACGCTCGGCAACCCCGAATGGTCCACCGCCCCCGCCGGCCAGACGCAGAGCTAATCCAGGCGAAGGGCTGAAAGGCAAGCCCGGCGACCGGAACCGGTCGCCGGGCTTGCTTTCCGGCTCTGTTGCGTTGGGTGTTGGCGAGATCGAGGCAGGCTTGACCGGTGAAGCTGTCGAACCATCCTCGCCTCTGGCTGCCGGCGAAGTCGGCGCGCCCTGCGAGGGTGAGAGCCATGTCGATGCCGGAGGAGACCCCGGCCGCGGTGACCTACTTGCCGTCGAACACCACCCGTTCTCCTGTCGGGACCGCCCCGAGCGCCGGCAGTTGGTCGAGGGCGAGCCAGTGGGACGCGGCGCGTCGTCCGGTGAGTAGCCCCGCCGCGGCGAGGATGCGCGTTCTGGCCCGGTCCACCGGGCACTACGACGATGTCGGGGCGGGACACCTCGGCAAGCGTCGCGTCGGCGCACAGGGCGAGGCTGCCCAGATCAGTGCGCCCCGGACCGACGCGGTCGCCGACGAAGACGGTCCGCGCGCCCGGCAGCCGGCGCTGTCCCGCCGCTGCCTGTTCACTGTCCGAGCTGTCGAAGGCCCTGAAGCCCGACAGTCACGCCGAAATCCCGAGGACAGGCAGCGGGCAACGTGACCACGCAGACTGCTGCCATCTGAGGTGGGCCGCATCTGGAGCGGTCCGCCACCGGCGACAAGGAGCATCCCGTGAACCAGATCGTGCTGTCCGTGCCCGACATCAGTTGCGGCCACTGCGTCAAGGCCATCTCGAGTGAGGTCGGCGAGGTCCCCGGCGTCACCGCCGTGGACGTCGACGTCATGACCAGGACCGTGACGGTGGCCCTGAGGAGGAAGCCAGGCGATGAACACGGCACTCGACACACTGGTCATCGGAGGCGGCCAGGCCGGGCTCGCGCTCGGCTACCACCTGCGGCGCTCCGGTCAGCGATTCGCCATCGTCGACGCCCACTCCCGGGTGGGCGACGCGTGGCGGCAGCGCTGGGACTCCCTGAGGCTGTTCACCCCGCGCCGCTACGACGCGCTGCCGGGCCGGCCGTTCCCCGGTGACCCGGACGGGCACCATCGGCCTGAGCGGCGACGGCCGGCTGGGACGCCGGCTGAAGGCGGAGAACACGATCATCGGCACCGACCTGGGCCGGCTGATGGGGCGCGTGAACCGGGTGGAGCGCGCGGTGGATGACGCGCCCGACAAGAGCGGGGGCTCGTGTACCGGTTGGTCAGATCCGCCGAACGCGGGTCCGGTGACAGAGGGCTGTTCGCTGTCGATGACCGCCGATTCATCGGTGGTCGCCTGCGCGGCATAACAGGAGGATGAAGCCGGGGCCGGGTGGGCGCGGTAGGGGGTGCCCGTCCGGCCCCACTCGGCGCATCGATTGCCTTCGCCGTCCTGACGTTGTCCACCGCGGACGCCGACGAGGCGGGCCGGGGACAGCCGCAGTGGCGTCGAAGTGCCCGCCCCGGTCCATGCCACCCGGTTACGGCGGGGGAGGCCTGCGATCCGCAGGCCTCCACCGCCGTCCCTTATCGGCTATCCAGGCCATCCAGCGAGTTCGGTCACGCGATGAACGGCACCGCCCAGATGTGTCCCCGTCCCGAGCGGGCACCGGCGGTGGCATCCTCGGTGATGTAGAGCTTGCTGGTCGCCGGGTCGACGTAGAGGCCTTGGGCGAAGGGGAATCCGGCGGTTGCGCCTGCGGTGAATGCCGGGTCGGCCGGGCGGGTGCAGGTCAGGGAGCAGTAGACGGTGGCTTCCGGGCTGCCCGCCGCCGGTACCTTGCCGTCGATGACGTACACGACGCCGGTATTGCCGCCGGGGTTGGCCCCGGTGATGGTGGTGTCGTCGAAGCGGTAGATCGTTGCGTTGGCGGTGCCGGGCGATTGGGAGATGTACACGACGTTGTGCTTGGTGTCGGCGGTGACGCCTGCGACGAACACCGGCACCGGCGAGGCTAGGAAGTTCACCGTCACCGAGGCACACGGGGTGAGCGTGCCCTTGGCCGCACACGGCGCCGCCGTGTCGATGTAGGTTGCGGCGTTGTTCTCCGGCAGATACAGCCGGGTGCCGAGCATCGCCATGGTGCCGTTGATGCCCTTCGAGGGCTTACCTGCCCTGGCAGCCTGAGTAGTACCGACGATGTCGACGGTCTGCAAGCGCGGATCGCCGTCGACGCCGTTGATGCGGCGGATGTTGCCGTCGATCAGGTCGCCGACGTACAGGTCGTGTCCGTCCGCCGACAGCGCCAGGGAGTTGGTCTTCAGGTTGTCCATCAGGCCCGGTGCCATGGCGGTTGGGTCGGCGATGGTCTCTGTGATCGGGTTGAACGTCAGCCGCCACACGCCAGGGCTCTTCACGGCGTTGTCGGGCACGAAAACGTAATGGGTGCCGTCAGCGTTGGCGTTGGGCTCCCAGACCGCCTGCCCGGGTGAGCCGATCGTGGAGCCCGGGTCGCAGACGGCCACGTTCGGGGTCATCAGGTTCGCACCGGGTACGGGGTCCAGCCGGCACAGACCGTTGCCGTGGTCGGAGACCCAGAAGTGTCCGGCCGGTGTGCCGTCGGGGTTGTTCTTGCCGTTGGGTATGAAGGTGATGCCGCCCTTGGGAGCGGTGATGCCATGAGAGAACAGCACTCCCTGCGGGGTGGCGTAGGTGAACCGGTCCGCGGCGACTGCGGCGGTGGTACCGACGGCTGTGGTCACCTGCACGTCGACGGTCGTGCCGTCCGTGCCCGCGGGACTGGTCACGGTGCAGGTAATGCCGTCAGCGCTACAGGAGACGGCGGCTGCCGCAACGGTGCCGAAGCTGACCGTCGGGGATGTGCCATCGGGGTTGTTCAGCCCGGTTCCGCTGATGGTCACCTTGGTGCCGCCGACGGTGAGCCCGGTCTGCGGGTTGATGCCGGTGACGACCGGTGCGTTCGGGTTGACCGGTGCGGCGGCGTAGGTGTATTGGTCGGCAGTCACAACCTGGCTGGTCTGGCCCGATACGTTGGTCACCCGGATGTCGACCACTCCGGCACCGCCGACGGCGGGACTGGTCGCGGTGCAACTGGTGCCGTCAGCCACGCAGGTGACGTTGGCCCCCACAGCTGTACCGAATTTCACGGTGGTGCCGTAGGCCAGTGGATCACCCGCCCCGGCGACGCTGTTGACCAGGTTCGTACCGGTGATCGTCACAACGTCGCCGCCAGCGACGCCGCCAGCATTGGGCTGCACTCCGGTCACGACCGGGCGCGTCGCGTCGCCGGCGATCCTCCACACATGACCCTGAGCATTGACCGGCGTGGTCAACGGGAACGTCGGGTCATCACCCACGTACAGGTCCATCGTCGCCGGATTGAGCGTCAACCCGGTGATGTTCTGGTACGTGGTGCGCGTGACGCCCCCCTGTACGTACGACGGGGTGATGTCGGCGGAGTAGTCATCCTGCACACCGGTGACCGGGTTCCAGCGCGTCACCCGGGCCGGGGTGTTCTGCGGGGAATCGGCGACGTAGAGCACGGTACCGTCGCTCACCACGGCCCCCGGGAACGTGAAGCGCGCGGCGCCGGCGGCGTTGGCCACGGTTGTGGCGCCGCACGGGGTGGCGGTGGTGTCGCATGCGGGGCGCCCACCGGTTCCGTCGATGTCCTTGATGACGGACATACCCAGGCCGCCGCTCTCGGCGATGTAGAGGTCGTCGTGGCGGACCGCCGTACCGTCGGTCCAACTGTGCATGGCCAGGCCGTTCACGCCTCGACCGTCGCTCGTGGTACCGACCTTGCTGATGGTCGGATTGACGTTCTTACCGGTGCGGTCCTTGCCCGACGGGTTGAGTGCCTGCATCACGTCGCCGGACTTGATGTAACCGACGTAGAGGCGCTGCGCCCCATCAGCGCTGTTGACCAGGGCGAGCCCCTGCGCCCGGCCGCCACCCTTGCCACCGCCCACGCTGGTGAGATTTTGTACCTGAATCGTTGTCGCGCCCGACAGCGAGTCGGTGGCGGGGTTGTAATTGAAGCGGATGACCTGGTTGGTCCTTGTGATCGTGTCGGCGACATACACCAGGTTGTTCGTCGGGTCGAAGAGCGCCTGTCCGCCCTTGGCGGTGCCGTTACAACCGCTCACCTGGAACGGTGGCGTAGCGGCCACAGGGACTGCCTCGCACAGCCCGAGCACGTTGTCGCTCACCCAGAAGTGCCCGCCGCCGCCCGGCAACCACACCCCACCGCTGGGGCGGGTCACGTTCTGCAGCACCATCGTTCCGGTGATCGTGGCCGCGTGCGCGGTCAACGCCCCGGACAGCGTCACCATGCTCGCCAGGACCACCACCGCCCCGATTCCGATCGTCCGTCGTCGCGACCGTCCAACTCGCGCCGTCAACGCCCGAAACAGAGTGGCCTTTGTTGCCCGGGAGAGCATCGTTGTGGCCGCCAGGAGCAGCGGCGCCCCTAACCCGATCAGCTGCCGTCGGAGCCTGCCCCCGAGTGCCGCGCGCGGTGAATTCGGCATGACCCATGTCCTCCAACGTTGTTGACCGGCTGCAACCAGTGGACCGACGCGGCGATCGATCCGCGCTATCTGCTCGGGTCGGCGGTGAGAGCGCGCCGTCCGCATACCTGACGCCTCCGGCAAATCCGACGTCCTTGATTCGCGAGCCCGGCTACGCCACGTCCGCAAATGCGAAGACACGACAACGACAGCGCCGAAAACCTTCTGATACGACCGCCACCCTGTACCTGGAACCTTGTGAAAACCTTGCGCATAGGGATGGATGCCCGTTGATGGCGAGATTCGCCTGCTCACGCGCTTGCGTAGTCTCGCGAGTTGTAGCGCCAGCCGGCGGCGGCGGCGGCGCACAGGGTGTGGGGCTCGAGAATGGGTTACGACGGCTGACCTGCGATCCTGCGTATGCTCGACGTCGGCGTGGCCGACACGATCGAGGCCATGGCCGCGATGATTGAGCTGCACGTCCATCTCAAAGGGACGGTTGCTCGGAATGCGCCTGACGGCGCGCGCTGGCCGGCCTGATGGTGTGCTTTCAGGTGGGAGGTGGGTGCGGATCGGTTTCCCCGCACCCACCTGCGACTTCGGCTCAATAGTCTCTGCCCATGGCAAGCGGCGAGTACGGCAGCACAACGAACGCGACGGCGGTCGAGGCGGTGGCCCGCGCATGCCTGGACGCCCTGATGGGCTGGATGGGCGCCGACGGCCTGGTGGCCGCGATCCGCATCCCCGCCCTGCTGGCGGCGGTCGACCAACACGCGGCGGCGGTACGCGACGAGCTCGGCGACCGCGTCACCGACGCGCGTTCGCTGGCCGAGTACGCGCGGCAGGTGCACGCCGCGGCGATGGCCGAGGGTCACCGGATGCCCGCCCCCGGGCGGCTGGACTGGACTCACGCCCCGGCGTACCTGCTGCGCCTGGTCGCGGTCTGCGCCCTGGCCGGCGCCGCCGGCTGCCTGTGACACGACTGGCGTGACGCGGCCACACGGTGGCATGAGTGCCTCCGGTACCGCCGGTGTGATCATCGCCGGGATCCTGAAACGTAACTCTCGTGCTCAGAGTCTCGAATCCAAGGATCTAGCTTCGTCGGTCACCGGCGGCAGGCAGGAATGCGTCGACTGTCGCGGCCAGCAGAGGTCCGGCGGCGGTGAGCGCGTTGTGTGCAGGGCCGGCGAGCACCAGTGCGCGGGCCACCGCGCCAACTGACCGGGCACGCTCGCAGCTGCGGGATCTACGGTGGGCCCTACCAGGACGAGCGCCGCGACGAGGTCCGGCCGGCGGAACGCCAACTCGACGGCAACCTGGCGGCCAGGCCATGTACCAGAACACAGGCGGTGCTCTCCGCGTCGGCAGAGCGACGATCACGGACGCGGACCGTCGCACACTGCATCCTCCACGAGTACGAGCATGCTGCGTGACCCGCACGTCCCTAGCCCGCCAACCCTCGGCCATCACGGGCACCGGAAGCAGATCCTCAAGGAAGTCAATTTCTTGAAAGAGTCTGTGGACTTCTTGCCGACATTGACCTACCTTTTTGCTCAAAGAACCAGAAACATCGATGAGATGAGCCGGTAACCCGATCGTCACGCTCGTCCTCGTCGGCCACCCGTCGGCCGTCTCGGCGCGCCCTGCCTCAGGACACGCTGCCGAGTCCGCTTCGGCCGAGTACACCGCCCGCGTCCGGTCACGTCCGCCGCCCACCGGCCGGTACCCGAATCCGCGACGGCGGCGAGTCGTGCAGGAGGAACCGATGAAGAGAAAGCGCGTAGCGTCACTGCTGTCCGCGGGAGTGCTGGCGATCGGCCTGCTCACGCCCGCCTGGCCGGCCCTACCGGCGCTGGCCGCGGGCGGACCGAACCTGGCGGCCGGCAAGGCCGCCTCGGCCAGCAGTTCGAACGGCCAGTACACGGCCAGCAACGTCAATGACGGCAACCAGAGCAGCTACTGGGAGAGCACCAGCAACGCGTTCCCGCAGTGGGTACAGGTCGACCTCGGCTCCGGCACAAGCGTCGACCAGGCGGTGTTGAAGCTTCCGACCGGGTGGGGCACCCGAACCGAGACGCTGACCGTGCAGGGAAGCGCTGACGGCACGAGCTTCACCACGATCGTCGCCTCGGCCGGGTACACGTTCGACCCCGCCTCCAACAACACCGTCACGATCAGCTTTGGAGCCACCAGTACCCGCTACCTGCGGCTGAACATCACCGCGAACACCGGGTGGTCGGCCGGCCAGATCTCCGAGTTCGAGATCTACGGTGCAACCGGTTCGTCCACCAACCTGGCACTGGGCAAAACGATGACGGCCAGTGGCGTCTCGCAGACGTACGCGGCGAGCAACGCGGGCGACGGCAATCAGTCGACGTACTGGGAGAGCACGAACAACGCGTTCCCGCAGTGGCTGCAGGTCGACCTCGGCGCGTCGGTGGCCGTGAACAAGATCGTACTGAAGGTGCCGGCATCCGGCTGGGGCGTCCGCACGCAGACCTTGTCGGTACAGGCAAGCACCGACAACAGCAACTTCAGCACGGTGGTGGCCTCGACCGGGTACACCTTCGATCCGGCCAGCAACAACACCGTCACCATCAGCTTCACGGCGGTGACCACGCGGTACCTGCGGCTCAACATCACCGCCAACACCGCCTGGCCGGCCGGCCAGATCTCGGAGTTCGAGGTCTACGGGCCGTCCAGCGGCGACACCCAGGCGCCGAGCGCGCCGACCAACCTGGCCTACACCGAACCCACCACCGGCCAGATCAAGCTGACCTGGGGCGCGTCGGCCGACAACGTCGGCGTCACCGGCTACGACATCTACGCCAACGGCGCGCTACTGACCACCGTCCCGGGGAACGTGCTCACCTACACCGACACCCAACCGCTCAGCGCGACCGTCACCTACTTCGTACGGGCGCACGACGCGGCCGGCAACCAGTCCGGCAACAGCAACAGCGTCACCCGCACCGGGCAGGCCGGCGACACCCAGGCGCCCACCGCACCGTCGAACCTGGCCTACACCCAGCAGGCCTCCGGTCAGATCAAGCTGACCTGGGGTGCCTCCACCGACAACGTCGGGGTGAGCGGGTACGACATCTACCGCAACGGCTCACTGGCCACCAACGTGGCGGGCAACGTGTTGACCTACACGGACAGCCAGCCCGACACCGCGACGGTGTCCTACTACGTCAAGGCACGGGACGCGGCCGGCAACCAGTCCGCCGCCAGCAACACCGTCACCCGTACCGGCAGCGGCGGTGGCGGTGGCTCGAACCTGGCCGTCGGCAAGCCGATCACCGGGTCGGCGAACACCTACACCTTCGTCCCGGCCAACGCCAACGACAACGACCTGACCACCTACTTCGAGGGCTCCTCGTACCCGAGCACGCTGACGGTCAGCCTCGGCGCCAACGCGGACGTCAACTCGGTGGTGGTCAAGCTCAACCCGGACGCCTCCTGGGCCACCCGTACCCAGACCATCCAGGTACTGGGCCGCGAGCAGAGCACGTCCGGCTTCACCAGCCTCTCGGCCGCGACGCTCTACACGTTCAACCCGGCGACCGGTAACACGGTGACCATCCCGGTGAGCGGCCGGGTGGCCGACGTCCAGCTCAGCATCACGAGCAACAGCGGCGCGCCCGGCGGCCAGGTCGCCGAGTTCCAGGTGATCGGCGTGCCGGCCCCGAACCCGGACCTCACCATCACCGGCTCGTCCTGGACGCCGGCCTCCCCGGTGGAGACCGACCCGGTCACCGTGTCCGCGACGGTGAACAACTCGGGTACGGCCTCGGCCGGCGCGACGAACGTGAACTTCTACCTGGGTAGCACGAAGGTCGGCACCGCGCCGGTCGGCGTGCTCGCAGCCGGGGCTTCGAGCACGGTGTCCGCGAGCATCGGCACCCAGACGGCCGGCACGTACCAGCTGACCGCGAAGGTGGACGAGTCGAACAGCGTGATCGAGCTGAACGACGGCAACAACAGCTACACCAACCCCACCTCGCTCGTGGTCAGCCCGGTGCAAAGCTCCGACCTGGTCGCGTCCTCGGTCGGTTGGACGCCGAGCAACCCGGCCGCCGGCAACACGGTGACGTTCTCGGTGACCGTCAAGAACCAGGGCACCGTGGCGTCGGCCGGCGGTTCGCACGGGATCACGCTGACCCTGCTGGACGCGAACAACGCGGCGGTCGCCACGCTGACCGGCTCGGTCAGCGGCGTCATCGCGGCCGGGGCCACCGCGAGCCCGGTCACCATGGGCACGTGGACCGCGGTCAACGGCAAGTACACGGTCAAGGTGGTCATCGCCGTCGACGCCAACGAGTTGTCCGTCAAGCAGGGCAACAACACCAGTACCCAGTCGTTCTTCGTGGGTCGCGGCGCGAACATGCCGTATGACATGTACGAGGCCGAGGACGGCACCATCGGCGGCGGCGCGGCGGTCGTCGGTCCGAACCGGACCGTCGGCGACCTGGCCGGCGAGGCGTCCGGCCGCAAGGCGGTCACTCTCAACTCGACCGGCAGCTACGTCCAGTGGACGACCAAGGCGAGCACCAACACCCTGGTCACCAGGTTCTCCATGCCGGACGCTGCGGGCGGTGGCGGCACCAACTCCACGTTGGACATCTACGTCAACGGCAGCTTCCTCAAGGCCATCAACCTGACCTCGAAGTACGCGTGGCTCTACGGCAACGAGACCGGCCCGGGCAACAGCCCGAGCGCGGGTGGACCCCGGCACATCTACGACGAGGCCAACGTGATGCTCGGGACGACCGTCCCGGCGGGCAGCACGATCAAGCTGCAGAAGGACGCGGCCAACACCTCGCAGTACGCGATCGACTACATCAACACCGAGCAGGTGTCGCCGATCGCGAACCCGGACCCCGCGAAGTATGTGCAACCGGCCGGCTTCGCCCAGCAGGATGTGCAGAACGCGCTGGACAAGGTCCGGATGGACACCACCGGTGCCCTGATCGGGGTCTACCTGCCGGCAGGCACGTACCAGACGTCGAGCAAGTTCCAGGTGTACGGCAAGCCGGTCAAGGTGGTCGGCGCGGGTCCGTGGTACAGCCAGTTCGCCGCGCCGACCACGCAGGACAACACCGATGTCGGCATGTCCGTGTCGGCGAGCGCGAACGGCTCGTCGTTCTCCGGGTTCGCCTACTTCGGTGACTACACCTCCCGCATCGACGGTCCGGGCAAGGTCTTCGACATCACCGACGCGTCGAACCTGACCATCGACAACATCTGGGTCGAGCACCAGGTCTGCATGGTCTGGGGCACCCACGTCGATCACATCACGATCACCAACTCGCGGATCCGGGACACCTTCGCCGATGGCGTCAACCTGAACAACGGCAGCCAGAACAACCTGGTCAGCAACGACGAGTCCCGGTCCACCGGCGACGACAGCTTCGCGCTGTTCGCGGCCACCGACCACAACGCGGCGGATCTGAAGAACAACACGTTCCAGAACCTGACGTCGCTGCTCACCTGGCGGGCCGCGGGCGTCGCGGTGTACGGCGGGTACGCCAACACATTCCAGAATCTCTACATCGCCGACACTCTGGTCTACGCGGGCATCACCATCAGCTCGCTGGACTTCGGATACCCCTTCGCCGGGTTCGGCGCCAGCCCGCCGACGGTCATCCAGAACGTCTCCCTCGTCCGCGCCGGCGGTCACTTCTGGGGAGCGCAGACCTTCCCTGCCATCTGGTGCTTCTCCGCATCGAAGCCGTTCCAGGGCATCCGGGTATCCGATGTGAACATCATCGATCCCACCTACTCCGGCATCATGTTCCAGACCAACTACTCCGGAGGCCAACCGCAGAACAGCATCACCGACACCGTCTTCACGAACATCTCGATCACGGGCGCCCAGCGCAGCGGGGACGCCTATGACGCCAAGTCCGGCTTCGGCATCTGGGCCAACCCCATGCCGGAGACCGGTCAGGGCCCCGCGGTCGGCTCGGCGACGTTCAACCACCTCACGATGAGCAACAACTACATAGACATCCAGAACACGACGTCCACCTTCACCATCACCGTCAATCCATAGGAAGGGCAGCGGCAGTCAACGACCAGGCGCCGCCGCAGGCCAGGCCTGCGGCGGCGCCTGTACCGCGCGGGCGTGACGCTCGCCTCGCGGACCAGGCGTGGTAATCGCGCCGCGCTGTCACCGGGGGACCCAACCGCTCCGTCTCCGCTGTCGCCAGGTGGCGACGGGGCAACTCCTCCACTATGGTGGAATTCCGTTATAGTGGACCGATGACCTCTGTCTCGCACGACACCGGCCTCGACATGGACGTTCTTGGTCGTCGGCTGCGCGGTGAGCGCCGCCGACGTGGCTTGACTCTTGACGAGCTGGCCGCTGCGAGCGGTGTGAGCCGCAGCATGCTCTCGGAGGTGGAGCGCGGAAGCCGTGTGCCGACGGTGCTCGTCCTCGACCGCATCGCCACCGGCTTGGGCACCAGCATCGCGCGGCTGCTGCGCGATGAGCTGCCCGCCCGCACGGTGGTGCTGCGGCGTGAGGAGCAGGACGTGGCGCGGGATGCGTCGGGCTGGGAGCGGCGCGTACTCAGCCCGGTGCTGCAGGGCGTGGAGTTCGAGTTCATGCGCACCACCATTGGCCCAGGGGTCGATGCGGGCGTGTTCCAGCCGCACGGCCCCGGCTCGCGGGAGTACCTGGCGGTGGAGGCCGGCATCTTGCGCCTGTCTCTTGACGGCGAGGATGTGAAGCTGCGGCAGGGCGACAGCATTTTCTACGCCGGGGACTGTCACCACGGCTTCGCCAATCCCGGAACCGAACCGTGCGTCTACTACCTGGCGATGGACCTCGTCGGCGCCGCATCACACGGAGACGGCCGGTGAACGCGTCGACGCCAGTCCCGAGCGGTTGGAGTTGGTCGGCCGACGACGTGCGTCAGGTCGGGCATCGGGCGGTCGACATCATCGCCGAGTACCTGTCCGGCCTGCCGGATCGGCCGGTGTTCCAGCCATACCCGAGGGAGTTGATCCGGGCCCTCGCCACCGAGCCGCTCCCGGCCAAGGGAGCGGCGGTGGATGCCGTGCTGGACGATTTTGTCGAGCGAGTCGCGCCGTACCCATTCGGCAACGGGCACCCCCGCTTCTTCGCATGGGTCAACTCACCACCCCACGTGGTGGGCATATTCGCTGAGGCGCTTGCCGCGGCGATGAACCCAAGTGTGGCCGGCGGCAACCACGCGGCCGTCCACATCGAGCGCCAGGTGGTGCGCTGGTTCGCCGACCTCGCCGGGTTCCCCGACGACAGCACCGGCCTGCTGGTCAGCGGTGGCTCGATGGCGACATTGACCGGGTTCACGGTTGCGCGCCATCGGGCCGCACAGCGGGTCGGCATCGACGTGCGATCCGATGGGCTGCAGGGCCACCAGCGGCGTTTTGTGCTTTACCTGGGCACGGAAGGCCACGGAGCTGCCCGCAAAGCCGCTGAACTGCTCGGTATCGGCTCAGGAAACATCCGCACCATCGACTCCGACGAAGACCGCCGGCTGCGACCGGACTCGCTGCGCCGGCAGATCGAGCGCGACCTCGCCGAAGGGCTGGTGCCGGTCGCGGTCATGGCCAGCGCCGGCACGGTCAACACTGGCGCCGTCGACCCGCTCGACGTCATTGCCGACATCTGCGCCGAGCATGAGGTGTGGCTGCACGTCGACGGAGCGTACGGCGGCCCGGCGGTGCTGCTGCTGGATCAGTACGCGCAGACCCGGGCGGCTTTGGCGCGGGTCGACAGCCTGGCCATGGATCCGCATAAGTGGCTCTACGCCCCGGTCGATGCCGGGCTCGTGCTCATCCGCGACCGGCAGGCGGCCCGCGACTCGTTCAGCCTCGTCCCGTCGTATCTGCGCACCGACGACGACCCGGCCGGGGTGGGTGGGCCGGGGTGGTTCAGCGAGTACGGCTTCGACCAGACCCGCCCGTTCCGCGCTCTCAAGGTCTGGCTGATGCTCAAACATTTGGGTGCCGTGGGCTATCGCGACCTGATCGCCCACGACGTCGCGGTCGCCGACCGGCTCGCGGACGGCGTCGCCGGCGCACCGGACCTGGAACTGCTCGCACGCGGGCTCAGCGTCGTGTGCTTCCGGTGTCGACCGGTCGACTGGGCGGGCGACGATCAGGCGCTCGACGCGCTCAACCGCCGGGTGCTGTCCGTCGTTCAGGTCGGTGGCCACGCATTCCTCGCCGGTACGATCATCGACGGCGTCTTCGCGCTGCGCGCGTGCGTCGTGAACCCGGGTAGCAGCGGAGCGGACGCCGACGCAGTCCTAGCCGAGGTCCGCGCGGTGCTGTCCCGACTCACCGACAGCGAGCCGCGATGAGGCATCCGGCGCACTTCTTCGACCTCGGCGTAGCCGAACCGGCTTTATGCGCCTCGCACGTCCACGTTCGCGGGTCGTCCCGACGGGTGTGAACAATGGCTGAACGCCGGAGGAAAAGACTCGACGGCCCGTCCGGGCCAGCGCCGGGGGCGGTGCTGGCCCGGACGGGCACGAATCAGCGACCGAGCGCGGGGTCGCTGACGCTGGGCCGGCCGTTCTCCACGTGGCCAGCGAGCCCGCGCACGAAGCGTGCGTCCTCGCTGGAGGTGACCGTGATGTCGTACCAGCCGCGGGTGTCGCCGCCGACGGCGTACTCCACATGGCCACCGGAGCGGATCTTCTTGGTGACGGGGCGGCCGGGGCCGTAGGCGTCGGTGATCGTCACGTCGGCCGGCGCGCCGGCGTTGGTGACGACGAACTGGATCTCGTCACTGTGCCCCTCGTGCCGCGCGACGATCTCGAGTCCCGGAACGGCCGTGCCGGCGGCAAAGCGGCGGTAGAAGCCGTTGGGCCCGTGTACCTCGACGTCGTAGCCGGCGGTCCCCGATACCGGGAACGTGGCGCTGAGCTTGCGCCCCGCCTCAACGGTGAACATCTTCGCCTGCATCTGGGCCGACGAGCCCGCGGTCCTGGCACGGGTATGGAAGACCGCGCCTGCCGCACCGTGGTTGGCGAGCGTGATGGTGAGCCCGGCGGTGCCGACGGTGGCGGCGGCGTCCAGGTCGTACGGCAGCGGCCGGGCCCGGCGAACGCCGGGCTCCTGCTTCGGCATGCTCTGCACCGCCGGCGGCACGGGCGTGACACCGGCGTGACGCTGGTGGTCCGCCGGGCGGTAGGCCGAGGTGCTCGGCAGCGCCGGCACGTCGTCGTCGGCGGCGGCGAAGTCGAACGCCCGGGTCAGGTCTCCGCAGACCGCACGCCGCCACGGCGAGATGTTGGGCTCCATGACACCGAAGCGCTGCTCCATGAACCGGATGATCGACGTGTGGTCGAGCACCTCGGAGCAGACGAAGCCGCCCTTGCTCCAGGGCGACACCACGATCATCGGTACGCGCTGGCCGAGACCGTACGGGCCGGGCACGCCGGTGCTGGCACCGGGCAGGCCGGCCTCGCCGTGGTAGAACTCCAGCGAGGCGTCGACCGTCGAGGCCCCGGCGTCGGGCGTCATCGGGGCGTAGGGCGGCACGACGTGATCGAAGAAGCCGTCGTTTTCGTCGTAGGTGACAAACAGCGCGGTCTTGCTCCACACCTCGGGGTTGGCGGTCAGGGCGTCGAGCACCTGGGCGATGTACCAGGCGCCGTAGTTGACCGGCCAGTTCGGGTGCTCGCTGTAGGCCTCCGGGGCGACCACATAGGAAACCTGCGGCAGGGTGCCGTTGCGGACGTCGGCGCGGAAGAGCTCGAACAGATCCTGGCCGGCCTTGGCGTTGGTGCCGACGCGGGCTCGGTCGTACAGCGCCTCGCCCGGCTTGGCGTTCTGGTACTGCGTGAAGTACAGCAGCGAAGTGTCGCCGTAGTTGCCGATGTAGGGGTCACCGGTCCACCCCCAGTACCCGTTGGCGTCGAGACCGTCGCCGATGTCCTGGTAGACCTTCCAGGACACGCCGGCCTTCTCCAGCCGTTCGGGGTACGTCATCCACGAGTAGCCGATCTCGTCATTGGCGATGACGGGGCCGCCACCCTTGCCGTCGTTGCCGGTGCCGCCGGTCCACAGGTAGTAGCGGTTGGGGTCGGTCGGCCCGATCAGCGAACAGTGGTAGTGGTCGCAGACGGTGAAGGCGTCCGCGAGGGAATAGTGGAAGGGGATGTCCTGCCGGGTCAGGTACGCCATCGTGGCCGGTGACTTGTTGGGGATCCACCGGTCGTACAGGCCGTTGTCAAGTAGGTCGTGGCCTGCGTTCCAACTGTGGTCCAGGTCGTCGAGGAAGGCCAGCCCCGCGCCCTTGACGTCCGGGTGGAAGGGCAGCACGTCACCGGAGCCGTTGGGCTGGTGGAACACGCTCTTACCGGTGGGTAGGGTCACCGGATGCGGGTCCCCGAATCCACGGACGCCGCGCATCGTCCCGAAGTAGTGGTCGAAGGCCCGGTTCTCCTGCATCAGCACGACCACGTGCTCGACGTCCCTGATGGAACGGCTGCGGCGGCTGGCCGGGATCTCGGCGGCCCGGGCGATGCTCGGCGAGAGGACGGAAGCGGCGGCGACGGCGCTAGCGCCGGCTCCTAATTGAAGGAACCTGCGGCGATTGATCTGCGACATGTGGCAATTCCTTGGATCGGCATGATGATCACGCCAGTGGACGCCGGGAAGGTAACGAGCGATCCCTCATCGATCTGACCGGTAGGCGAACGCATCGTGCACCGCAAGGAGGACTCCCAAGAGGCCCGGACAATGCTAAAGCGCTGCCCGCACGCGCCGATGCTCATTAGAGGTGGATCGATCGGATGGGGTGTGACGTGCAGCGGTCAGTCACGCTGGTCCGCTGCGTACATATCGGCTGGCCAATCGCCATCATCACCTTCTCGGTCCTGTACCTGACGCTGCCCCAGCTCCCGGGCGACATCGTCTACGCCATCGCCGCCCTGACCCCGGTCGCGGCGGTCCCGATCGGTATCCGGGTGCACCGGGTGGACCGGCCGCTCCACGCCTACCTCCTCCTCGCGTCCATGGCGCTGATGGCGGTGCCGAGCATCGCCTGGATCATGCAGGTCGACCTGCAGGGTCAGCGCAGCACCAGCGCCGAGTTCTACCTGGCCGCCGCCGCCGGCTATCTCTGCTGCATGGCGGCGAGCGCGGTCATCGTCGCCCGGCACGCTCCCAGCGATCCCGGTGGCGTGCTCCAAGCGGCGCTGGTGGGACTCGGCCTGTCCGGACTGCCCTGGGCGTTCGTGATCCGGCCCGTCATGCTGGCGGCCAGGACGTCGCTGATAATGCAATCGGTCGTCGTGATCGTGGTGATGTCCCTCATGACGATCATGGGCTCCCTGCTGCGGGTGGCGGCAACGACCCGCCAGGCGAAGGCCTCGCTGGCCTACCTCTTCGCCGCCCTGATCAGCGCTCTGGTCGCCATGGCGTTGGTCGCCCTGACGGGCGACCACTACGGCGCCCATGCCCGCTGGGCAGACACGGTGTGGTTCATCGGGTACTTCAGTGTCGCGGCGGCGGTCCTGCATCCGGCGCTGGGCAAGTTGACAACTCCGCAGCGGGCGCACCCCGACGACATGTCGACCCGTAGCCTGTCCACCACGGGCGTGGTCCTGAGTGTCAACCCGCTGGTCTCGATCGGCAGCCTGCTGGTCGGGAACTCCCCCGACGTGCTGCTGATGTCGATGAGCGCCCTGATCTCGGTGCCGCTGCTGTTGATCCGCTTCTGGTACCTGGGAATGCAGCGACTCAAGGCTGAGCGGGCGCTCGCCTACCAGGCTGCTCATGATGAGCTCACCGGCCTGCCCAACCGCAGAACGCTGATGGAGAGGGTCGACGCCGCGCTGCGCGACGTGCGCGACGGCTCCCTCGACACCCTGGCGATCCTCTTCTTCGATCTCGACGGCTTCAAACCCATCAATGACGGCCTCGGCCACCAAGCCGGTGACGAGGTACTGCGCGTGGTCGGCCAGCGGTTGAAACGGTGCGTACGCGGCGTCGACGTGGTGGGGCGCCTGGGCGGCGACGAGTTCCTCGTCATGTGTGCCGGCATGCAGGGACGCACGGTGGAAGACGTCGTGGAGCGGCTGCGGACCGAACTCGGTCAGCCGATTCACGTCGCCGGCAATTCCTGCACGGTCGGCGCGAGCATCGGCGCGGCCATCGCCACCCGCGGAAGCACGGTCTCCGCCGACGCTCTCATCGCCGAAGCAGATGACGCGATGTACGACGTCAAACGCACCCGCAAGGACAACCACAGCGCCGCGTGATGCCCTGAGGGTTTCAGCCCTCCACGTTGGACCACGTTGCGCCCCTCGACAGCGCGAAACTGCAACTGTGGGGCTGCGCCGGTACGGCCAACCAGAAGTGGCACCAAGGCTGGCCAAGCCCACCTCACTAGGCCGGTCCGCGACACGTCGCGGGCCGGCCTCACGCCTTCACTTTTCAGGGGGAACGCCACGCCTGGTACCAGACCCGGCCGATGTCCATGCGATTCATATCGTGCGCAAAATTTTGCAGCCTGCCAGTTAGTCTGTTGCGATAGTTATACCTCCTTCTTACGCTCCCTCATGTGACAGACAGCCCCCTCGTCGAGGCCCGCAGCCTCACCAAGATCTATCCATCGCGGGGGTCCTCCGCGGAGTTCCGCGCCGTTGACGGCATCGACTTCGAGCTGCGACGCGGTGAGGCGTTCGGCTTCCTCGGACCCAACGGCGCCGGCAAGTCGACCACCATGCGGATGATCAGCGCAATCTCGCCGATCAGCGGCGGGACGCTACGGGTCCTGGGCCTGGACCCGACCACGCAGGGTCCTCAGGTACGGGCGCGGCTCGGCGTGGTACCCCAGGACGACTGCCTCGACCGCGAGCTCACCGTACGGGAGAACCTGCACATCTACGGCCGGTACTTCGGCCTGCGCCGGGCGGTGATCCGCGAGCGGACGGCCGAACTGCTCGACTTCGCGCAGCTGCAGGACAAGGCCGACGAGCAGGTCGAGGTGCTGTCCGGCGGCATGCGCCGGCGGCTGACCATCGCCCGGTCACTCATCAACGAACCCGACATCCTGCTGCTCGACGAGCCGACCACCGGGCTGGACCCGCAGGCCCGGCACGTGCTGTGGGACCGGCTCTTCCGGCTCAAGCAGCAGGGCGTCACGCTGATCCTCACCACGCACTACATGGACGAGGCCGAGCAGTTGTGCGACCGGCTGGTGGTGATGGACGGCGGCCGGATCGTCGCCAAGGGCACGCCACGCGAGCTGATCGCCGCCCACGTCACCCGCGAGGTGCTCGAACTCCGGTTCGCCGACCAGGACACGGCGACCGAGAAACTGCGCGGATCGAACCTGGCCACAGCTGGCGGCGGGCGGGTCGAGGTACTCCCCGACCGGACTGTCGTCTACGCCGCCGATGGGGAGGCCGCGCTCGCGGCGGTACACGCCATTGGGCTCACCCCACTGACCGCGCTGGTCCGCCGGGCCACGCTCGAGGACGTCTTCCTCAAGCTCACCGGCCGATCGCTCATCGACTAACGGGTACCGGCATGTGGCGTGAGTTCACCTATTGGCTGCTGCACTACAAGCGGACCTGGCGCGGCACGATCGTGATCAGCGTGGCCAACCCGCTGCTGTTCCTCCTCGGCATTGGCGCGGGCCTGGGGCACCTGGTCGACCGGCACGCACCCACGCAGATCGCGGGCGTGCCGTACCTCGCGTTCTTCGCGCCCGGCATGCTCGCCGCGGCGGCCATGCAGACGGGGTTCATCGAGTCCTCCGGCCGGGTCACGATGGCGGCCGGCTTCAACGGGTCCTACCGGGCGGCGACCACGACACCGCTCGACCCCATCCAGATCATGGGCGGGCATCTGCTGTTCATCGCGTTCCGGCTCGCCACCTCGGGTGCCGCGTTCGCGTTGGTGATGCTCGCCTTCGGCGTCACGCACGGCTGGTGGGCGCTGGGCGCGCTGGCCGGCGCACTGCTCACCGGGCTCGCATTCGCCGCGCCCGCCGCCGCCTGGGCGGTCGGGCTGCGCCAGACCCGGCACATCAACTCGGTGTTCCGGTTCGTGATCATGCCGATGTACCTGTTCTCCGGCACTTTCTTCGCGGTCGCTCAACTTCCGCACTGGCTGCAACCGGTGGCCTACCTGCTTCCCCTGTACCACGGCGCGCAGCTGTGCCGGACGCTGTCGCTGGGTACCGCCACCGTCGCCGGCACCGTGCTGCACGCGGGCGTCCTGCTCGCGCTGGTGGTCGCCGGCATCGCGGCCGCCCGTGTCACCTACCGCCGCCGGCTGCACCCCTGATGGCTGCTCACCTGAGGACGGAGGATTCCTTGACCACGCTGACCACCGCCGGCCCGCCGGTACCGGCGGCGAGGCCGTCGCGCACGCTCGCGATGGTCGAGCGCAACTTCATGATCTACCGACGGTCGATGACGCCGCTGCTGTCGGCCATGGTCGAGCCGGTGCTCTACCTCATGTCCATCGGCGTCGGCGTCGGCATGCTGATCGGCGACGTACCCGGCGTGCACGTGCGGTACGCCGCGTGGGTCGCGCCCGCGATCCTCGCCACCACGGCGATGAACACCGCGTTCAACCAGACCAGCTTCGGGGTGTACACCCGCATCCGGATAGACCGCACCTACGAGGCGATCGTCCCCACCCCGGTATCGGTCACCGACATCGCATACGGCGAGGTGGTCAGCGCGGTCATCAACGCGGTACTCACCTCGATCGGGTTCGTGGCGGTGATGACCGTGACCGGACTGGTCACCTCGCCGGCCGTACTGCTCGCGATCCCGGCGTCGGTCGTGGTCGGCTTCGCGTTCGCCGCGGGCGGGCTCGCGGTCACCACGTTCCTGCGCGACTTCGCCGACTTCCAGTACGTCCAGCTCGTCATGCTGCCCATGTACCTGTTCGCGACGACCTTCTATCCGCTGTCGACCTATCCAGCGCCGCTGCGGCCGCTCGTCGAGATACTGCCGCTGTACCAGGCGATTCAGCTCGTCCGCGAGCCGGCCCTCGGCGCGCTGAGTTGGTCGGCGTTGGTCCCGGTGACCTACCTGGCCGTCTTCGGAGCAGTCGCGATGCGGATCGCCACCCGACGGATGACCCGGCTCCTGCTGAAGTGACCCGGCAGGGCTTCGAGTTGGCCGTGGGAACCAACCATCTCGGCGATGCGGTGTCGTCGGGCGTGTTTCGCCCGGCGACACCGCATCGCTCGTCATCGGTTCCGGACTAGAAGTTCCATACCTGGAACCCGGAGATCTGGCCCGCGGCCCATCCGGTGTTCGCCGTGATGTTCAGCCGGAAGTAGCGCTGAGTCGTCGCGGGGAACGTGATGGTCACGGTGTTGTTGCTGGCAGGATCGAACGCGTAGGTCGCTGATGCCTTGACCGTGGTCCACGTCGTGCCATCGGTGCTGCCGAGGATCGACAGCGTCTGGCTGCGCGCTCCCCACGCGGCGGGTAGCTGTAGCACGATGCGGCTCGTACTCTGTGCCGAGCCGAGGTCGACCTGGACCCACTGCGGGAACGCGTTATTGGCGCTCTCCCAGTAGGTGTTCTGGTCGTTGTCCGTCGTGTTGGCCGACACGTAGGTCTGGGTGTGGCTGGACTCGCTCGTGGGTTTGCCGGCCGCGAGGTTGGTGCTCACGGCGCCAGCGCCGGTACCGGACAGCGTGACGGTCGTCGGGCCGTTCGTCGCGTTGCTGCTGACCGTCAACGTACCGGTACGAGTACCCGACGCGGTCGGCCGGAAGCTGACGTTGACGGTGCACGATGCGCCCGCCGCGATCGAGGTACCGCAGGTGTTCGTCTGGCTGAAGTCACCCGTGACCGCGACTCCCGAGATCGAAGCGGCCGCGGTGCCCGTGTTGGACACCGTCACCGCCTGCGCTGCGCTCGTCGTGTTGAGCGCCTGGCTCGCGAAGGTGAGCGAGGAGGGGTTGGCGCTCAAGGTCGCCGAGTTGGGCGGGGTGCCGCCGCTCGGGTAGACCTCGAACTCCGAGACCTGACCCGCCGACCAGCCGGAGTTGGCCGTGATGTTGACGCGGACGTAGCGGGCGGTCGTCGCCGGTACCGTGATCGACACCGTATTGGCCGTCGCCGGGTTGAAGGTGTAGGTCGCGGAAGGAACGACCGTGGTGAACGTCGAACCATCCGTGCTGGTCTGCACCGACAGGGTCTGCGTACGCGTGGCCCATGCCGTAGCCGGCGGGAGCTTCAGCGTCACCTTGCCGATGCTGTAAGAGGTGCCCAGATCCACCTGCAGCCACTGCGGGAAGGTGCCGTTGGCGCTCTCCCAGTAGGTGTTCGCGTCGCCGTCGGTCGCAGTGGCGGGAGCCTGGGTCGCGTTGACCTGGCTGCTCGCTGTGGCCGGTTGGCGGAGGGCGATGTTGGTGTCGGTGCCGATGCCGCTGCCGGAGAGGGAGATCGACGTCGGGCTGTTGTTGGCGTTGCTCGTGATGGTCACGGCACCGGTTCGGGCACCCGACACGGTCGGGGTGAACGTGACGGTCACCGTGCAGGACGCGCCGACCGCGAGGGTCGAGCAGTTGTTCGTCTGGCTGAAGTCACCGCTCGCGGCGACAGCGGAAATGGTTGCCGACGTGGTACCGGAGTTGGACACCGTCACCGTCTGCGTCGCCGACGAGCTGCCGACAACCGTGCCCGCGAAGGA
>JAOPWA010000454.1 GCA_025965915.1 Dactylosporangium sp.
TCAGGTCGTAGACCTGAACGCCGCCCGGGTGCAGCGACGCCCGATCCTCGGTGGCTTGATCAACGAGTATTCGCCGGCGGCGTAGCCGAAACTCAATTTTCGAGCCCGACAGCCTACGAAGGAACTCTCAGGACCGCCGGCACCTCGGTCAGTGGCCGCGACCGCGCCAGGCGATCGGCGCAGGGGCGGTCCACGTCGCAGGCGCTCGCCACGTCGACGGCCTGGGCCAGCGGCAACGCGTTGAACCAACGCAGCACCAGCGCATCGAGGTCCTGTAGCTGCCCGAAGAGCCGCAGTCGGGCCATCCCGCCGTCCGGGTACACGTCGAGCCGCACGTGGGTGACCACCGGGCCGGACGGCACCAGGAACCGGTGCCGGGTGTCCGGCCGCAGTTCGGTGCGGGGCAGCAGGTCCAACCAGGCCGCCGGGTTTTCCAGATCGGTGCTGTCGCCGGCGCCGCGTAGGGCCGCCGCGCCAGGCGCGTTGCCCTTGAAATGGCTGGTATCCAGCTCGGCCAGCCGGATCCTGCCCGGGCCGGCGAGCCGGATCAGTACCCAGTCGTTGCCCTCACCGCGACGGCGCGCGGTCTCCCAACCCTCGCCCATCGTGCGGGCCATACCGGGCAGGATCAGGTTGCCGGGGGAGCCGTAGAACATGTCGCTGCACCCGACGACCGTGGCACCGGCTTCGAGCGCGGCGAGGTCGACCGGCCCCGCGGCGAGCAGCCGGGGATCGGGCAATGCCTCACCGTGTACCCGCAACCGCGCGACCCCGCCGTCCGGATGGATAGACAGCCGCACATGGGTGATCCGCTCGGGCGACTCGACGGCGAACAGGTTGCGGGCGTCGCCGGCCAGCGGGGACAGCGGCACCAGCGGCTGCCACGGGGCGCCGGCCAGCTCCTCGGCGGTGGGGTATCCCTCCACCCCGCAGCCCTCGACGGCCGCCGCCGGCGGGTAGTTGCCGGTGAAGAACGCGGTGTCCACGACCACGCCGCGGACGATCCCCGGTACCCCCAGCCGCACGATCGCCCAGTCGTACCCGGGTTCGCGCCGGCGCCGCGTCTCCCAACCGTCGTACAGCTGACCCTTGGCCCCGAACGCGCGCGGCGCGAACGTCGGCTGCGCGGGGTCGACCAGGTTGTCGGCCGGGGCGAAGAACTCGTCGTTGACGCCGATCACGCCGCCGCCGAGCGAGCGGGCAGCGAGGTCGGGAAGGGCCGTGAAGTCGCTCATCCGGTGCTCCTCACCAGCAGCCGACCGCGAGGTTCGTCGGTCACCGGTACGCCGCGCAGCCAGGTCACGGTGACCACCCCGGACAACCGCCGTCCGGCGTACGGAGTGACCGGGTTGCGGTGATGCAGCTCGCGCGGGCGCACCACGAACTCGCGGTCGGGGTCGAACGCGACCAGGTCGGCATCGTACCCGGCGGCGATGCGGCCCTTGCCCGCCAGCCCCGCGATCTCGGCCGGGCGCCGCGCCATCCAGCGCGCCACGTCGGTGAGCCCGAACCCGCGCTCCCGGGCCGCGGTCCACACCGCGGGCAACCCGAGCTGCAACGAGGCGATGCCGCCCCAGGCCGCGGCGAAGTCGCCGGTATCGACGCGCTTGAGCTCGGGGGTACAGGGGGAGTGGTCGGACACGACGCAGTCGATCGTTCCGTCGGCCAGCCCTGCCCACAGCGCATCGCGGTTCGCCGAGTCGCGGATCGGAGGGCAGCACTTGTACTCGGTGGCGCCGTCCGGTACGTCCTCGGCACTCAGCGTCAGGTAGTGCGGGCAGGTCTCGACGCTGACCCGTACCCCCTCGTGGCGGGCGGCGGCCAGCAGCGGCAGCGCTCCGGCGGAGGACAGGTGCAGCACGTGGACCCGGGCGCCGGTGCGCCGGGAGGCGGCCAGCACCCCGACGATCGCCTCGTTCTCGGCCGCCGGCGGGCGGGACGCGACGAAGTCGGCGTACTGGCGCGACGCGGGACTTGCGACCACCCGTTGCGGATCCTCGGCGTGCACCACGAACAGCGCGTCGACGGCCGCGAGCGCGGCGTCCAGCCCGGCCGGGTCCAGCGGCGGGAACTCGGGTACCCCGGAGTCGATGAGGAATGCCTTGAACCCGAAGACCCCGGCAGCGTGCAGAGGGGCCAGGTCGGCGAGGTTTCCCGGTATCGCCCCGCCCCAAAACCCGACGTCGACGCGACACTGCCCGGCAGCGGCCTCCCGCTTGGTGCGCAGCGCCGGCACGGAGACGGTCGGCGGCAGCGAGTTCAGCGGCATGTCCACGATCGTGGTGACGCCGCCGGCCGCTGCGGCTCGGGTGGCGCTGGCGAAGCCCTCCCATTCGGTGCGTCCGGGCTCGTTGACGTGCACATGCGTGTCGACCAGGCCGGGCAGCAGCACCAGGTCGCCGAGGTCGGTGGCCGCTGCTGATGCGTCGTGGTAGTCGAGCACCGCCGCGATCCGGCCGCCGGTCACCGCCACGGTCGCCGGTCGCTCGCCCTCGGGCGTCACCACCCGCCTCGACCGCAGGGCGAGGTCGTAACCACTCATCGCCGCTCCAATGTGGATCGGTCGAAGGGCACCTCGGCCTCGTCCAAGGCGCCGCAGTCCAGACCGCGTAACAGCAAACCGGCGAGTGCGCGGGCGGTGGCCGGCTCGTCGAGCACTCCGGTCGCGCGCCGCCGCAGGTAATCGTCCAGTCGGGCGGCAGCGGTCGGTGCGCCGTCGCGGAAGAACGCGTACGTCGCGGCGTACCGGGTCGGCAACTGTGCCGGGTGCAGGTCCCAGCCCTGGTAGAAACCGCGCTCGAGGCCGCGGCGGACCAACCCGGCGTGCAGCCGCCAGGCCGCCTGTACCGCCTCGGTGTCACCGACCGGCAGCACGTTCGTCGAGCCGTCGGAAAGCCGTACCGCGGTGCCGGCGACCGCGACCTGCATCACCGCCTTCGCGTGGTCGGCGACCGGGTGGTCGAGGCTCTGGTGCGCGGCGGCGATTCCGCACGCCGCGCTGTAGTCGTAGGTGCCGTAGTGCAGCCCGACCAGTCGCTGTCCAGCTGCGTGTACCAGCCGGGCCACGGTCGCGGTGCCGTCGGCCGCCAGCACCGCCGCTGGTGTCTCCACCTGCACCTCGAAGCGTAGCCGGCCGGACGGTAGCTCGTATTCCCGCTCCAGCGCCACGCAGAGCGCCACCATCGCGGTGACCTGGTCCACGACGCTGACCTTCGGCAGCGTGACAACGAAGCCGTCCGGTGGCGGCCCCAGGGCGTCGAGGAACGCGTCGAGGGTACGCACGGCGCGTCGCCGGGTGCCTGCCTCCAGGCTCTTGCAGCGGATCCCGAGATACGGCGGGGCGCTGCCGGCGCGCCCGGCGGCCACCACGGCCCGGGCGGCGGCCACGGCGGCGTCGTCCTCCTCGTCATCGGAGCGGTCGCCGTACCCGTCCTCGAAGTCGATCCGTAGGTCCTCGATCGGCTCCCGGGCCAGCTTGGCGCGCACCCGCCCGGCGAGCGCGCCGGCGAACGGTAGCGGCGGGTGCTCCGCCAGTGCCGCGAGCGCCTCGGCGCCCCACCGCTGCGGCAGGTCGGCGCTGAACCGGTCGGCCGGCACGTAGACCGTGTGCACCGGTTGGCGGCCGGGCCTGGCGCCCGGGTACCCCTGGCGCAGGGTGGCGTCCGCGCCGGCCAGCCGCGCGTCCAGTTCGTCGTAGACGTCCGCGCCGAGCCGGCCCATCAGTCGACAACCTGATCGGCCGGCGTCACCAGATGTTCGGGGCGCACGGGTACCCGGGTGAGCGCCAGACCGGTGGCGGCCCGGATCGCGGCGACCACGGCCGGCGTGGACGAGATCGCCGGCGGCTCACCGACCCCGCGCAGCCCGTATGGCGAGTACGGGTCCGCGAGCTCCAGCACCTCCACCCGCATCGGCGGCACGTCAAGGATGGTGGGGATCAGGTAGTCGGTAAACGACGGGTTGCGCACCATTCCGTCCACCACCACGATCTCCTCCATCAGGGCCAGGCCGAGGCCCTGCACCGTACCTCCGTGGATCTGGCCCACGACCGCCTGCGGATTGATCGCCCGGCCCACGTCCTGGGCGGTCGCGATCTCGACCACCCGCACCAGGCCGAGCTCGGTGTCCACGTCGACGGTCGCCCGGTGCGCCGCGAGGGCGTACTGCACGTGAGCGTTGCCCTGGCCGGTCACCGGGTCCAGCGGCGAGGTCGGCCGGTGCCGGTACACCGCGGTCTCGTCGATCGGGCCCTCCACCAGCAGGTCGGCGACATCGGCGAGCACCGCGCCGCTGGCCGAGACGACCTTGCCTCCACGCAGCAGCAGTGCGCTGTCGCTCGGCATGGCGCCGCCGTTCGGTGCCGGGTCGTCGCCGGGCGCCGGTTGCGCCGGCGCCGCCAGCCGCGCGAGCAGGCGCGCCCGGATCTCCTCGCACGCCGCCCGCACCGCACCGCCGCTCATGTACGTCTGCCGGGACGCCGACGACGAACCGGCGCCGCCGACAGTGATGTCGGCGGTGGCGATGGTGACCTGTTCCACCCCGAGTTCGGTGCGTACGATCTGCGCCTGCACGGTGACCAGGCCCTGGCCCACCTCGGCGGCGGCCGTGTGCACCAGCGCGGCCGGCTCGCCACCCACCAGCGCCAGTCGGACCCGGGCCGTGGCGTAGTCGTCGAAGCCCTCGGAGAACGCCACGTTCTTGATCCCGATCGCGTACCCGACCCCGCGCACCACCCCCTCGCCGTGCGTGGTGTTCGAGATGCCGCCGGGCAGTTCCCTCGGGTCGCCGGAGCGCGGCCGGGGCACGGGGGCCCGCTGGACCCGGTGCAACAGGTCGGCCACCGGCAATGGCCCCTCCACCACCTGACCGGTCGGCATCGTGGAGCCGGTGCCGAGCGCGTTGCGGACCCGCACCTCCACCGGATCCAGGCCCACCGCGGCGGCCAGCTTGTCCAACTGCGACTCGTACGCGAAGCACGCCTGCACGGCGCCGAAGCCGCGCATCGCGCCGCACGGCGGGTTGTTCGTGTACACGACGTAGGCGTCCATCGCGACGTGCGGCACCTCGTACGGGCCGATGCCCAGCGTGGCGGCGTTCGCGGCGAC
>JAOPWA010000461.1 GCA_025965915.1 Dactylosporangium sp.
CAGTTGACATTGACGTAGTCGGCCGGCTGGCCGCTGGTGAAAGTCAGGTACACCGTGTGGGTACCGGTGACGGCGGAGATGTTGGCTGGCACCGTACGCCAGTTCTGCCAACCGCCGGTGTTGCCGATCGCGAAGCTGCCGATCGGTGCGCTGGTCCTGCTGTCCAGGCGTACCTCGACCAGGCCGCTGACGCCGCCGCCCGCGCCGGAGGCGACCCTCCCGCTGAACTGGTGCGCCGGGTTGGAGCCGAAGTTGACGTTGTTGAACTGCAACCAGTCGCCGTTGCCGATCCAGCCCACGTCCTGCCCGCCGCCGATGTCGGTGGTCGCCTCGGTCTGCGTGCCCGCCTGGGCGTTGAAGCTCTCCGCCTGGATCGCGGCGTACGCGTCACGCGCCCCACCAGGAGGAGGCGGCGGGGTCGTCGGCGGGTTGGTGGTCGGAGGAGCGGTGGTCGGCGGCGGGTTCGTGGAGCCACCACCGCTGGTGTACACCGAGACGTAGTCGACGAGCATCGGCACGCCCGGCTGGGTGGCCGCGGTGGGTCCGCCGCCGAACGCGCCGGGGAAGCCGCCGCCCATGGCGACGTTCAGGATGAGGAAGAAGCCACGGTGGGTTGCGTTGTTCCAGGTCGCGGCGTCGACCTGGTTGGAGTTCACGGTGTGGTAGTTGGCTCCGTCGAGGTAGAAGCGCAACTGCTCGGGCGAGACGCTGCGGTCGTACTCGACGGCGTACTTGTGGAAGCTGGTCTGGCAGCCGGGGCAGGGCCGCTCGCCGCTGCCGATGCCGGTGGTCTCGTTGCACGGACCACCCGACGGGTCTCCGCAGTGGAGGGTGGAGAACACCGAGCTACGCCCGTTGATGTCCTCCATGACGACCCACTCGCCGATGTGGGGCCAGTTGGTGGCACCCACCGGCCGCGCCGCGTCTCCGAGCATCCAGAAGGCTGGCCAGTAGCCGGCCGCGGCCGCGCCGCTGACGTTGGGCTGTTGCAGCGACGCCTCTACGCGCAGCTTGCCGCCGGCCGGCGCGGCGAAGTCGGTGCGCTGGGTCTCGATCCGACCGGAGGTCCAGTTGCCCGCTCCGTCGCGGATCGGCTTGATCGCGAGGTGGCCGGAGCCGTCCTGGAAGACGTTGGCGGTGCTGTCGGTCATCCGCTCGATCTCGCCGGTGCCCCAGTTGGCAGCGCCGCCCGGGTAGCTGGTGCCGATGTCGTAGAGCCACTTGGATCGATCGACCCCGGTATTGGCCGCACCGGTGAAGTCGTCACTGAAGACGAGGCTCCAGCCGGGCGCGGGCGGTGGTACGTCGGCTCTGGCGCCGATTCTGGTGGTCGCCCAACTGGCGGCGACGATCAGGACAACCGCCGCGATGGCGAGGAGCCGGACCGCACGCCCCCGAGGCCGGGGAATCGCGTGCACGGATGAGCTCATGGGATGCCTTTCCACGAAAGATTCGGCTGTGACGGGCGTCTTCTCTGTTCCCCACGAGCCCCACCCAGTGAGAGAGAGCGCTCTCACATACTTCTTAACAGGGGGTTACAAACATGTCAACGAGTTTCAATATCTGTGCATCACCCGCACTACCACGAATGGCTGTACATGAACACCGCCCCCACACCGCGAGCCGGCTCATGACAAGCTCGGGGACATGACCAGGCAGGTGGAGACCGGGAAGCGGCCCGACGACGACCCGGTTGACGTCGTGCCGCTGGCGGCCAGCATCCGGGCGATCGAGCGGGCGGCCGGCTCGCTGGCGACCGCGAGCGTCGCACGGATGGACGAGGTCCTGCCCTGGTTCCGGGAGCTGCCGGCCGACCAGCGCGCCTGGGTCATGCTGGTGGCGCAGGCCGGCGTCCGGTCACTCGTGGAATGGCTGCGTCAGCCTCGCGAGACCGATGGTGGCAGCCCGCAGGAGGTCTCCGACGAGGTGTTCGACGCGGCGCCCCGTGCGCTTGCCCGCTCCATCAACCTGCAGCAGACCGTCCAGCTCATCCGGATCACCATCGAGGTGGCCGAGGAGCAGGTACCGCATCTCGCCGCGGTGGGCGAGGAGCAGGCCATCCAGGACGCGATGCTCCGCTTCAGCCGCGAAATCGCCTTCGCCGCCGCGCGGGTGTACGCGCGGGCCGCCGAGACCCGCGGTGCGTGGGACGCCCGACTGCAGGCCCTGCTGGTCGACGCACTGCTGCGCGGTGACTCCTCGGACGTACTGGCGAGCCGCGCCGCCGCGCTCGGCTGGGGCGACGCCCCGCCGGTCGCCGTCGCGGTCGGCCGCTCGCCGGGAGGCGAAGCGGCGATGGTGCTGCACACCGTGTACCGGGCAGCCAGGCGCATCGGCGTCGAGATCCTGGGCGGGGTCCATGGCGACCGTCTCGTCGTGGTGCTGGGCGGCGCGTCCGACCCCGTCGCCGCCACCGCCAACCTGCTGGTCGGATTCGGCGACGGCCCGGTGGTCGTCGGACCGGCCGTACCCAGCCTGGACGAGGCGACCGAGTCGGCCCGGGCCGCTCTCGCCGGGTTCCGCGCCGCCCCAGCCTGGCCCGGGGCGCCCCGGCCGGTGGCCGCCGCCGACCTGTTGCCCGAGCGAGCCCTGGCCGGCGACGCGGAGGCCCGCCGGATCCTGCGCCAGGACGTGTACGGCGCACTCGTACGCGCCGGCGGCGAGCTACTGGAGACCCTCGACGCGTACTTCGCCGCCGCGGGGGTCCTCGAGAGCGCCGCGCGCGCCCTTTACGTGCACCCGAACACCGTCCGGTACAGGCTGCGCCGCATCGGTGAGGTGACGGGTTTCACGCCACTCATCGCGCGTGACGCGTTCGCCTTGCGCATCGCGTTGACCGTCGGACGGCTCGATCCGTCGGCAGTACCATCGCCCACGCCGAACGGAGGTTAACTGCGAGTGACGACGGGTAGCGTCTAGGGTCACTGAAGGGAACCGGATGACATCTTTTAGAGGATTCCTCCAAAAGATGTCGTTGAGATTCGTGCATCGCGTTACCCCGAGAACTCCAAGTATCCGGGACAGTCATAGACGTGCTCGCCGTACTCGCCCCCGGACAGGGGTCCCAGAAGCCTGGCTTCCTCACCCCGTGGCTCCATCTTCCCGGCGCCGAGGCCCGCCTGCGGTGGTGGTCTGCGCTCGCCGGGCTCGACCTCGTACACCTGGGCACCGAGGCGGGCGCCGACGACATCAAGGACACCGCCCGCACCCAGCCACTGCTGGTCGCGGCCGCGCTACTCGCCGCCGAGCACCTGCCGATGTACGACGTGGCCGTCGCCGCCGGGCACAGCGTCGGCGAGATCGGCGCCGCGGCGATCGCCCAGGTCCTCACGCCCGAGGCCGCCATCACGCTCGCCGCGGTACGCGGTCGGGAGATGGCAGCGGCGTGCTCGCTCGAACCGACCGGCATGAGTGCGGTGCTCGGCGGCGACCCGGACGAGGTCCTCGCCGCGATCGACGCCGCCGGCCTCTACCCGGCCAACCGCAACGGAGCCGGCCAGGTCGTCGCCGCAGGCGCGCTGTCCAGCCTCGAGAAACTGGCCGCCGAGCCGCCCGCCAAGGCCCGCGTGATCCCGCTGCCGGTGGCCGGCGCCTTCCACACCCCGTACATGGCATCCGCCGAGCAGGCCCTCGCCACCGTGGCCGGGGGCATCACCGCGGGTACGCCCACCCGGATCCTGCTGTCCAATCGCGACGGCGCCGCGGTCGACCACGGTCCGACCATGCTGCAGCGGCTGGTCCGCCAGGTCACCGCGCCGGTGCGATGGGACCTGTGCATGCAGACCCTCGCCGAGATCGGCGTCACCGCGATCGTCGAACTACCGCCCGCCGGCACCCTGGCCGGTCTGGCGAAGCGGGCACTCAAGGGCATCGAGATCGTCACCGTGAACACGCCCGAGGACCTCGCGGCAGCCCGGGACCTGATCGCCCGGCACGGTGCCGCGCCCAGCCATGAGCCGACCCTTCAGTTCCGGGTCGTCGTCGCGACCGCCGCCGGCAACTTCACTCCCGCGGACCTCCTGGCCGAGGGCTCTGAGGTACGTGCCGGCCAACTCGTCGGCCACGTGAAGACGCGCCAGGGCGACGTCGAGGTGACCGCCCACGAGGCCGGGCTACTCACCGAGTGGCTTGCTCACCCCGACGACCCGGTAGCGCCCGGCCAGCCCGTCGCCCGCATCGGGGGGCTGCTGTGAGCGCGAGGACTTCTGTGAGCCAGCCAATGAGAGAGGTAACACTGTGACCGAAGCTGTTGTCGGCTCCCGCATCCTCGCCCTGGGCCATTACCAGCCCACGCGCGTACTCACCAACGATGACCTGGCCCAGATGGTCGACACCAACGACCAGTGGATCCGCGACCGGGTCGGTATCGTGACGCGGCGCATCGCCGACAGTGAGACGGTCGCCGACATGGCTACTGCGGCAGCGGGCAAGGCACTCGCAGGCTCCGGCCTCGGTGCCGCCGACATCGACCTCGTCGTCGTGGCCACCTGCAGCTCGGTCGACCGGTCCCCCAACGTCGCCTGCCGGGTGGCGGCGAAGCTCGGCATCAACACGCCGGCCGCCTACGACATCAACACCGCCTGCTCGGGCTTCTCGTACGCGCTCGCCACCGCCGACCACGCGATCCGGGCCGGCTCCGGCCGCAACGCCATCGTGATCGGCGCCGAGAAGCTGTCCGACTTCACCGACTGGACCGACCGCTCCACCTGCATCCTGTTCGGTGATGGGGCCGGCGCGGCCGTGGTCACCGCCGTAGCCGAGGGCGAGCAGCCCGGCATCGGCCCCGTACTGTGGGGCTCGGTCCCGGAGCGCAGCGACGCGGTGCGCATCGAGGGCTGGCGGCCCTACATCCAGCAGGAAGGCCAGCAGGTCTTCCGCTGGGCCACGACGGCGCTCGCCCCGCTGGCTCTCGAAGCGATCAAGAAGGCCGGGATGGAGCCGGCCGACATCAAGGCGCTCGTCTGCCACCAGGCCAACGCCCGCATCATCGAGGGCATCGCCAAACGGCTCAACCTGCCCAACGCGATCGTCGTCAAGGACGTCGTGGAGTCGGGCAACACCTCCGCGGCCAGTGTGCCGCTGGCCCTGTCGAAGCTGGTCGAACGGCACGAGGTGCCCTCGGGTGCCCCGGTACTACTGTTCGGCTTCGGCGGCGGCCTCACCTACGCCGGACAGGTCGTCCGCTGCCCGTAAGCGCCCACGAAGCGTTCCAACAGGGTGTTCCACCAACGGAAGGAAGACAAAGCAATGACCCGTGACGAGATCGCTGCCGGACTTGCCGAGATCCTCGAAGAGGTCGCCGGGGTCAACCCCGACGACGTCACCGAGGAGAAGTCGTTCACCGAGGACCTCGACGTCGACTCGCTGTCGATGGTGGAGGTCGTGGTGGCGGCCGAGGAGAAGTTCGACGTGAAGATCCCGGACGACGAGGTACAGAACCTCAAGACGGTGGGCGACGCCGTGTCATACATCTCCAAGGCACAGGCGTGACCGTTGAGGTCCTAGTCACTGGACTCGGCGCGACGACCCCCTTGGGCGGGGACGTCGCGTCGACCTGGGACGCCATGCTCGCCGGCCGCTCCGGGGTCAGCGCCCTGACCCAGGAATGGGCGGCGCAGCTTCCGGTGCGCATCGCCGGTCAACTCGCTGTGGAGCCGGACATCGACCGGGTGCAGGCCCGGCGGATGGACCGCTCAGAGCAGGTCGCCCTCGTCGCCGCCCGCCAGGCATGGGCCGATGCCGGCCTCGCCGAGGCCGGGCTGGATCGGGAGCGCCTCGGCGTCGTCGTCGGTTCGGGTATCGGCGGCGCGACCACCCTGCTCGCCCAGGACGACATCCTCGAAGCGAGCGGCCCCCGCCGGGTGTCGCCGCACACCATACCGATGCTCATGCCCAACGGGCCGGCGGCGTGGATCGGCCTGGAACTGAAGGCCAAGGCCGGCGTACACGCCCCCACCAGCGCGTGCGCGACTGGCGCCGAATCGATCGCCTGGGGCCTCGACATGATCCGGTCCGGCCGGGCCGACGTGGTCGTCGCCGGGGGCACCGAGTCGGTCATCCACCCGCTGCCGCTCGCCGGGTTCGCCGCGATGCGGGCCATGTCGACCCGCAACGACGAACCGGAGAAGGCGTCCCGCCCGTTCGACAGGGGCCGCGACGGCTTCGTCCTCGGTGAGGGCGCCGGCGTTATCGTGCTCGAACGCGCCGACCACGCCCGGGCCCGCGGCGCCAAGGTGTACGCGAGGCTCGCCGGCGCCGGCATGACCTCCGACGGCTTCGACATCGTGCAGCCCGAGCCGAGTCACTCGGGTGCCGCCCGGGCGGTCGCGCTGGCGCTCAAGGACGCCGGCATCGACAGATCAGAGATCGTGCACGTCAACGCGCATGCCACGTCCACCCCGGTGGGTGACATCCCCGAAATCATCATGCTGCGCAAGGTGATCGGTGAGCACCCGGTGGTCACCTCGACGAAGTCGATGACCGGGCACCTGCTCGGCGCGGCCGGTGCGGTCGAGTCGATCGCCACCATCCTCGCCATCCACCGCGGCATCGTGCCGCCCACCATCAACCTCGACGACCCCGACGATGGAGTCGACCTGGACGTGGCCGCCCACAAGGCGCGCCACCTGGAGATCCCCGCCGCTCTGAACAACTCGTTCGGCTTCGGCGGCCACAACGCGGCGTTGATCTTCACCCGCGCCTGAGTTTCGGAGGATCCATGACGTTGACATCCACGCCCGCGGACACCGCGGTGATCGACTACCGCGATCCCGAGCTGCGGCTGCGGGCGCTGTTCGACCAGGGGTCGCTGCGACTGCTCGCGCCGCGCGACGACTCCGGTGTACTGGCTGCCCGTGGTGAGGTCGACGGTGCGCCGGTGGTCGCGTTCGCCACGGACGCGACGCGCATGGGCGGCGCCATGGGCACCGAGGGCTGCCGCCATGTCGTGGACGCCATCGACGCGGCGGTACGCGAGCGGGTACCCGTAATCGGGTTGTGGCACTGCGGTGGGGCGCGGCTGGCCGAAGGCGTCGTCGCGCTGGACGCCGTCGGACAGGTGTTCGCCGCCATGGTGCGCGCCTCCGGTCGGGTACCGCAGATCTCGGTCGTGCTGGGCCCCGCCGCCGGCGGCGCGGCGTACGGACCGGCGCTCACCGACATCGTGGTGATGTCCGGCGCGGGTCGCATCTTCGTCACCGGCCCGGAAGTCGTCCGCAGCGTCACCGGCGAGCAGGTCGACATGGAGCGTCTCGGCGGTCCCGAGCCGCATGGACGCCGCTCCGGCGTGGTGCACATCACCACGAAGGACGACGAGTCGGCGCTGGCCTCGGCCCGCCAGCTCGCCTCGCTGCTCGGCCGCCAGGGCCGCCTCGAGCCGGCCGACGTGTCCGGCGACGTCGACCTGGCCGGACTCCTGCCCGAGCAGACCAACCGCGCGTACGACGTGAAGCCGCTGGTCAACACGCTGCTGGACGAGCCGGGCGTGGAGCTGCACGCCAAGTGGGCCCCCAACATCGTGACGACCCTGGGCCGCTTCGCCGGTCGTACGGTCGGGGTCATCGCCAACAACCCGCTGCGCCTGGGCGGCTGCCTGGACTCCACCAGTGCCGAGAAGGCGGCGCGGTTCGTGCGGATGTGCGACGCGCTGGGTGTACCTCTGATCGTGCTCGTCGACGTGCCCGGCTACCTGCCGGGCGTGGGCCAGGAGTGGGAAGGCGTGGTGCGCCGCGGTGCCAAGCTGCTGCACGCCTTCGCCGAGGCCGTCGTGCCCCGGGTCACGCTGATCACCCGCAAGGCCTACGGCGGCGCGTACATCGCCATGAACTCCCGTTCACTCGGTGCCACCGCGGTGTTCGCGTGGCCCAACGCCGAGGTCGCCGTCATGGGTGCCTCCGCCGCAGTGAACATCCTGCACCGCAAGAAGCTCGCCGCGTCCGCGGCCGACCAGCGCGAGGCGCTGCGCGCCGAGTTGATCGAGGAGCAGACCAGGGTCGCCGGTGGTGTCAATCGGGCGCTGGAGATCGGTGTTGTCGATGACGTGGTGAAGCCGACCGAGACCCGGCGGCGAATCGCGGAGGCGCTCGCGGCCGCACCGGCCGCGCGTGGCGCGCACGGCAACATTCCGCTGTAGCGCGAGGCCTCGAAGCGAGCCCGGGAGCGCGGTCCGCGCTCCCGGGCTCGCACGCTTTTCGGGTGGGTCCTGGACCGCGTTCGGGTGGGTCCTGGACCGCGTTCGCGTGGGTCCCGGTCCGCGGCGGCGGCGCGGACCGGGTCAGGAGCGGTGTGGCGCCACGCTGTGCCAACTGTGGCGCTGGTCCGGGATCGGCACGGCCAGCGGCGCCTCGGCCACCGGCCCGTTGCGGGTGTACGTGCGGTTGCGTCCGGACCGCTTCGCCGCATAGAGCCCCTGGTCGGCCGCGTGCAGCAGATCGCGTGGGGAGGTGCCGTCGGTGGGCATCGACGCCATCCCGACGGAGACGGTCACGCGTATCCGGGCCTCATCGTCGACGTCTACGTGGGTGGCGGAGACCGCCTCGCGCATCTGCTCGGCGACCTGGGCCGCGTGTCGCGGGGAAAGCCCGACCATCAGGATCAGGAACTTGTCGCCATCCAGGCGCGCCACCAGGTCCCCCGGCCGGCTCGACATCCGCAGCCGCGTGGCCACCTCGCGGAGCACCAGGTCACCGCCGATGTTGCCGTACATCGCGTTGATGAGTTTGACGTTGTCCACGCCGACGAGCAGGATCGTCAGCTCACTGCGCGCGAACAGGGCCCGCTCGCACTCGGTCTCCATCGCTTCGTCGAGGAAGTCGCTGGTGTAGAGACCGGTCAGCCCGTCGTGGATCGCCAGGACACGCTGCTCGGCGGCCTGTTCGGACATCCGGGCCATGATCAGCAGGAATGTCACACCGCCGGCCACAGCCGCGGCGATGACATGGGTGTCGCTGTGCTTCACCACCATCACGACGAGCGGAAGCAACGAGGCCGCGGCGAGCACCATGAGCCGGCCCCGGGTCGGGGTGACCACGGTCCGGGCCGACGTCCGGTCCAGCGATCGCATCGACGGGTGCAGCGCCGTAGCGCCCAGCAGGACGTACGCGCCGATCCAGACCGAGTCGATGAGACTGCCGTCCTGGTACGTGTCCTTGGTCAACACGTACAAGGCATCGGCGGTGAGCTGGAGCGTGAGGCTCGTGATGAGCAGCCGGTAGGCGCCTGTCCGGGTGCCGACGCCGAGCACGAGCCGCAGGGCCACCGCGAGTACGAGCAGGTCCATCGTCGGGTAACCGGCGGACACCAGGCGGGCCGCCAACGATTCTCCGCTGCTGTTCCGCGAACTGATCACGAAGACCCAGGCGATCATGCCGGCCGGAATGGCGAGGACGGCGGCGTCGATGAGGGCGACCCGGTCCCGGCCGGGGGTCCGCCGACGAACGAAGATCATCAATGCCCAGCAGATCAGCGGGTACTGCATGAGATAGAACAGGTCGGCGAGGTCCGGGTAGTCCTCGCGGCCCAGCACCGTGTGCAGTACGAAGTAGACGGTGTCACCGATCGAGTACATGCCCTGCGCGGCGGCCAGGACCAGCCAGGGGAACCGGGAAGCCGGTTTGTTGATGTATACGCCGACCAGCACGGCGATGGCCGCGGCTGTCGAGACCGCGATGAAGGTCAGGCTCTGTACAACCCTGCTGACGTTGAGGACCGGGAGAATGTAGTAGCCGATCGTGACCGCGACGCCGACGCCCGTGAGCCATATCCAGGCCGAACCGCTGTTGGCCGAGCCAACCTTGCTTGAAGAGCGCTCGCCTGCCATTGCCCACCTCACACATTTCCGCAAAGTGGCGATGGACGTGCCGTCAGATATCCGACTCATCTCGGCGCCCACGTATGCCGCGATCACCGTACATGGGAGATCGAAAAGGCGATAGACCGTTACGAACAGACGGCTTTCAGCTACGAACAGTCACGGCGTGCAGGCCGACCGCGGCAGACCGGCCACCTCGACCGGGGACCGGCCGGGCGCCGGCACCGCGCCGGTGAGTACGGCCGCGAGCGCGGTCATCGACGCACTGGTCGAGGAGTACGTGGACAGCAGGACCGGAGACTTCGCGTCCCGCAGTAGGAACGGTAGGTCCATCGCCACCGTGACGGCCGCGCCGCCGCCCAGGTCAGAGCTGTCGTCGCCATAGCCCACCAGCCGCACCTCGGTTCCGCCGCTCGAAGAGATCGCGACGTGTCGTTGGCGCAATGCGTCGGCGAGCCAGGCCCGCTGCTGGTCGCGCCCGGCCGACGAGGTGACGGTCACCGGCCCGCGGACCAGGGCGCCCTGGCAGCCGCCGCGCAGGACGGTCACGGCCGCCGCGGTCACCTTGGCTGCCACCGCTACCCGCTCGGCTCCGTTCACGCCGGCCATGTCGGGCTGCGGGTGCTCGGCCAGGCTCAGCCTCAAGGTCAGTACCCTCGTCGCCGCCTCCACCAGGCGCGCCTTCGGCAACTGGCCGCCGCGCACCCCGTCGAGCAGGCCGCGCTGTGCGGCGGCGAGGTCGGGCGGCATCAACAGGAGGTCGTTACCGGCGACCAGGGCGCGGACGGCCGCCTCGCCCGGCGGGTACTGCTGGGCCGGTGCCATGTTCATCGCGTCGCTGACCACCACACCCTTGAAGCCGAGTTGGCCGCGAAGCAGGTCGATCAGGACCTTGGAAGAAAACGACGCCGGCACACCCGGGTCGATCGCGCGTACGTCCAGGTGCCCCGACATGACGAGCTCCGCACCGGCCCCGATGCCGGCCGTGAACGGCGGCAGGTCGCCGGTGGCCAGCGCGTCGCCGCTCTGGCTCAGTACCGGAAGCTGGGTGTGGCTGTCGCCGGTGGTATGGCCGTGGCCAGGGAAGTGCTTCAGCGCCGAGGCGACCCCGGCATCCCGCAACCCGTGGACCGCCGCGGCCACCTGGTCGGACACCGGTTTGGGATCGGAGCCGAAGGAGCGCGAGCCGATGACGCCGCCGCCCTGACCCACCACGTCGGCGACGGGCGCGAAGTCGACGTTGATGCCGATGGAGTGCAGGTCCGTGCCGGCAGCAGCCCAGGCGGCCCGGGTCAGCGCGGGATCACCCGCGGCACCGAGCGCCAGCGCACTGGGTAGTTGGGTGATCCCCTCGCGCAACCGGTTGACCGCGCCGTACTCCTGGTCGGTGCCGATGAGCAACGGCGCCGAGGGCCGCAGCTTCGCCGTGGCGCGCTGCAGCCCGTCGGTGAGGGTGCGCACCTGGGCGGGGGAGGTCAGGTTGCTCGTCTTGTTCGTACTGGCGGTCGGGTCGCCTGCCGATTGGTTCATCAGGATCAGGCCGCCAAGGCGGTACGTGTCGACCATCGCCGCCGGGGTGTCCACGCCGGCGTACGCCCGGTTGGCCTTGGCTGCGCCGGCGCTCACCGTCGTCGCGTCGTCGCCGTAGGCGAAGGGCATCAGCACCTGCCCCACGAGGTCCTCATCGCTGAACCCGGCAACGAGGGCGGCTGCGCGGGCGGCCGGGTCAGGCTGTGGGCCGGGGCTCGGCACCGCGCTCGCGGACGCCTTCCGGCCGGCCTCGGACAGCTTCACCCCGCTCGCGCACCCGGTGAGCAGGGTGACAGCGATGACGGCAGCGATCCCGGCTAGTGCACGCACGCATCCCACTCAACCAGACCGGCGCCGTCTCAGCCGACCCGAGTGAGCAGCGTCATCGGGCTGCCCTCCCCGGCCTGACGGTATGGTTCGAGCTCGATGTCCCACGGACTGCCCAACGCCTTGTCCATCGCGTGGGTGAGCGCCTCGTACCCGGCTGCCGTCGCCATCAGCGCGCGTACCCGGTCCTCGGAGAGCTGAATGTCGCCGTTGGCGCTGGTGGCGGCCCTGAAGAGGCCACGACCCGGCACGTGCATGTAGCGTTCGCCGTCCACGCCGGGACTAGGCTCCTCGGTGACCTCGAAACGGATCATGGGCCACTGTCGCAGGGCTGCTGCGAGTTCGCCGCCGGTGCCGGGCTGACCGGACCACGCAGACTCGGCCCGCTGAGCGCCGGGCTCGACGGGCTGAGCGGTCCACTCGAGGCGCACGGGCGCCGAGAGGACACGCGCGATCGCCCACTCGACGTGTGGGCACACGGCGAGCGGGGTCGAGTGGACGTATACGACGCCACGTGTTGGCACGGTTGACCTCCCGGGAGCCGAGGTGCGTCTTCCCCTACGACCTCGATCTCGAAAGGACCTCGTTCATGATGACGGCTGTGGTGGACGCCGCGCCAGTGAACGTTACGGCTGGCCTATGACGAAATATTTAACGCTCGACACCCGTTCAGGTAACTAGTGACCGGTCCGTAGCGCAAGGCGAGACGGCCGGTAGGCACTGCCGAGGGATGAGACGGCCAAAGAAGGTCGTGTAAAGTTTCCTCGGCGTCCTGTGCCGCTTTTCTTTCGTTCCCGCTTCTTTGCAAGGAGTCCCGCCGTGGCGAGCAACACCTCCAAGACCGCGCGCGCCTCCGTCCGCGCCGGCCAGGCCGGCGCGGCTGGTGGCGCCCTCAGCGTGCTGGGCGAGTTCAAGTACGTCATCCCGCTCAACAAGGGTCGGAACGCCTACGTGCGTAACCTGACCAATGGCAAGACCCTCCACCTGCGCACCGACTCCGACGCCTTCGTCGAGGAGATCCGGGTGCTGGCGAACGCCGGCCACGCCGCCAAGATCCGCGCCGAGCTGGGCGCACTGGCCGAGGCCCACCCCGACCACGGTTGGGACGCCACCGAGAAGCGCCTGGTCGAGGCCGGCGTCTTCGGCGAGAGCTGAGCCGGTCGGTTCACCCTTTCTCAAAGCGTGAGAGCGCCCCACGGTGACCGTGGGGCGCTCTCACGCTTTGAGGGCGTTTTGGGCGGCTACCGGCCGAGGACGGTGACCTGTCCGGTGTCCACCTCGTAGCGGGCGCCGACGATCTCGAGCGTGCCGGCCGCGACTCGTTCGCGCACTGATGCAAGTTCCGACAACTTCGACACGGTACGGGCGACGTGGCGGCCAACGGCCCTGTCCGCGCGCTCCGCCTCGTCCCCACCCCGATCGACGGCCGGCTCGATCTCGTCCACCAGCCGGCCTATCGCTCCGCCCGGAGGGGTTCCGCTGTCGATGGCCCGCACGGTCGCGGCGATCGCGCCGCAGTACTGGTGACCGAGTACCAGAACGAGCGGCACGCCGAACACGCAGACCGCGAACTCGACCGAGCCGAGCCCTGCCTCGTCGAGCACGTGCCCGCCGGTGCGTACCACCACGATGGAGCCGAAGTCCTGGTCAAGGACGGCCTCCGGCGGCACCCGCGAGTCCAGGCAGCCGACCACCAGGGCCCAGGGGCGGTGCGAGGGCGTACGCGCGGCCGGCGCGTCGACGTGGTGACCGTACCGCGGCTTCCCTGCCACGAACCGCTGGTTGCCGGCCAACAGCTGAGCGAGCGGCGTGGCGGTGTCGAGCGGGAACGGCGCCGCGCCGCGAGCCGTTCCCACCGACAGCGACTCGTCCGCCACTGGCGCGCCCTTCATCCGTCCAGGATCGAACGCGTGGCGCGAATCCGAAAGCCGAACCGGTAAAAGTGCGACAGTGATCACGCACTGGTGACAAAAATAATTACCTTGTTACCTATGAGTACGGCCCGGGTATCAGAGGGCATGCCTTCGAAAACAACGGTCAGCCTGCCGGACGGGGTACGCCTGCACGTCGAGGAGTACGGCGATCCCACCAGCCCACTGACCGTTGTCCTCCTGCACGGCTGGACGCTGGACGCCCGGCTGTGGCGCCGCCAGGTCACGGACCTGCCGACCAAGTTGGGCGCTCCGCTGCGCATCCTCACCTTCGACCTGCGCGGGCACGGCCACTCCACGGCCTGCCCACCCAACACCACGACACTCGCCCAGCTCGCCGACGATCTCCACGCCGTGCTCCGCGAGCGGGTGCCGACGGGCAAGGTCGTCCTCGCCGGCCACTCGATGGGCGGCATGACGATCATGGAGTATGCGCACCGTCACGGAAGCGAGTTCACCGAGCGGGTAGCCGGCGTGGCGCTGATGTGCACGACAGCGGAGGGCACCGCGCACACCACGTACGGGCTGGCTCCGGGCGTCGCGCGGGTCGTGCGCGCGTTGGAGATCACCGGGGCGGCGCTGCTGGCCCGGTCCGGCCCCTGGCGCCTGCACCGCACGGTCATGCCGGTCCTCTCCCCCGGCATACGCTGGCTCGGCTTTGGTCGCATCGCCGATCCGGCGGCCGTACGCCTGACGATCGGCATGATCGGTAACGCCCGGCTCGCCGCGATCGGGGGCTTCCGGCCCTGGATCGAGGAGCAGCGCCGGGTCGACGCGCTGGTACACATGGCGACGCTGCCGGCGGCCGTCCTCGTCGGCGGCCGGGACCGAATCACTCCGAGTGACTGCGCGGACACCATCGTCGCGGCGCTGCCCGGTGCCGAGCACGTGATCTGCCCGGACGCCGGCCACATGCTGCCGCTGGAGTGCCCCGACGAGGTCACCGGCGCCATCGCGCGGGTGTGTCAGCGGGCCATCGGCGTGCCGACCATCCCACCCCGTACCGGGTCGGAGGAGGCGCCGCGGGGGATGATCCCCCCATTGCCGGCTGAGGCGGCCGACGCGGCCTGAGACGAGCCGCCTGACCACGCTGGGGCCTGGCCGGCGACCCCAACTTGCCTGACCTGCGCCCGGAGGTCGGTCGACACCCGCTCGTACACGCGTAAACTCCTCAAAGGCAGCCGGTTGCCTGACGTAGGGAGACATCGTGCATGTTGTCCAGGCATGGATGGCCACCCTTCCTCCTTTCGCGATCTACGCGGTGGTTGGCCTGGTCATCGGCCTCGAGAGCATGGGTATTCCGCTGCCTGGCGAATTCGCGCTGGTCGGCGCCTCCCTGCTGGCGACCAGCGGACTGACGAACCCCTGGCTGGTCGGGCTGGCCGCGTCGATCGGCGCCATCGTCGGGGATTCGATCGGGTACGCGGTGGGCCGCCGCGGCGGCCGCGCGGTCCTGCAGAAGTTCGGTCGACGCTTTCCGCGCCACTTCGGTCCGGCGCATCTGGCCCACGCCGAACGCGTCTTCCAGCGGCACGGCGTGTGGGCAGTGTTCTTCGGTCGGTTCGTGGCGCTGCTGCGCATCCTGGCGGGCCCGCTCGCGGGCGCACTCCACGTGCCCTATCCCAAGTTTCTGCTGGCCAACGCGGCCGGTGGCATCGTGTGGGCCTACGGCACGTCGTTCGCGATCTTCTACGCCGGCCAGGCGGCCGAGCGCTGGCTCAAGCAGTTCTCCTGGCTGGCCCTGGTCGTAGCGCTGCTCGCGGGCCTCGCCACGACGATGTACCTCAAGCGCAGGGCCAACCGACACATGCACGAGGAGGCGGAAATCCCGCAACCGGAGGAGAAGACGATCGTCGGCTGACGGCACGGACGCCCACGTCGCCCACGTTCAACGTCACTCAACGTAGGCATCCGCGAC
>JAOPWA010000481.1 GCA_025965915.1 Dactylosporangium sp.
TACCCGGCTGCGCTCTTCGAAAAACTCGTGGCCGGCAACGCCGGATGGCAAACCGTGCTCGACCTGACCGACGAAATCGCCGCACACGGATTTCTGATCTACTGGAAACTGGTCGCCGATCCCCTCATGGGCCTCGCCGGGGACACGGCGCGCTGCACCGCCTACCTCATGGGCAACCACACGATCGCCGAGCGGATGTTCCGCCACGACCCGGCCGCAATGCTGTACGCCCCACTGCGAACCGTCATCTCGCAAACACCCGACGGTCCGACACTGTTCTCGACCGAACAGCCCAGCCGGCAGTTCTCGTCGTTCGGAAACCCGGACATCGCCGCGGTCGGCATCGAACTCGACCACAAACTCGCCCGCCTGCTCGACACGCTGCACCTGCCCGTGCCCACGTGCCTCACCACATGAGGAACGCCTACTGGCCAGCCAGGCGGGCGGCGCTTCCGCCAGGGCAGGAAGGCGCCGGTTGCAGGATCGCGGGAACGGCTCAGCGGTCCTCGGGGAAGTCGTCACCGAACATGGGCAGTCCGCTGGCGGAGTTCTCGCTCGAGACCTCGTCCTCGGGCCGCCGTGAGCTGATCCGATCTTGACCGTTTGGGCTGGCGGGCTCGTTGTCGCGGCGACGAGTTTCCCACACAGATGAAGCGGCCTCGCGACCGACAACGGTTGAGACTATCTGGCCGCGACCGGGGTGGGTGTGCCGATGAACTCCATGATTGCTTTGTTGACATCCTTGGCGTGCGTCCATGGGATGGCGTGTGGGGCGCCCTTCAAGGTCACCAGTCGGCTGCCGGGAAGCTGTTGGTGCAGGCGTGGGGCGGTCTTCGGGTAGGGCAGGACGCGGTCGGCGTCGCCGTGGATGATCAGCACCGGTACGTCGATGCGCGGCACGTCGGCGCGGAAGTCGGTCTGCCAGGTGGCGATGCAGGCAACCGTGCCGATCGCCGAGGCGCTGACGGCAAGGTTCCAGTTGGCGCGGTAGGCTTCCTCGCTGACCTGCTTGCCCTTGGTCTGGTCGTAGTTGAAGAAGTCGTTGAGGAAGCTGGTCTGGTAGGCGTACCGGTCGTCGGCGGCCGCCTGCATGAAGCCGTCGAAGACGCTCTTGTCCAGGCCGTCCGGGTTGTCAGCTGTTTTGAGCAGGAACGGCGGAATAGTGCTGATCAGGACTGCCCGGCTCACCCGGTCGGATCCGTACCTGGCGAGGTAGCGGGTCACCTCGCCGGTACCCATCGAATGGCCCACCAGCACCGCGTCCCGCAGGTCCAACTCCGTCATGATCGTGTTCAGGTCTTCGGCGAAGGTGTCGTAGTCGTATCCGACGCCGGGCTGGCTCGACCGCCCGAATCCCCGCCGGTCGTAGACAACGCTCCTGTACCCCGCGCGCAACAGGACGGGTACCTGCTTCTCCCAGGCGGTGGTACTGAGCGGGAAGCCGTGGATGAGCACCACCGGCCGGCCGGAGCCGTGGTCTTCGTAATAGAGGTCGATGGGGGCGGAGTTCTCCGTACCGACGGTGATGTACGGCATGGGGCTCCACCTTCCGAAGCGCGGGTACGCGTCATGACGGATGTTCAACCGCAGTCGACTTCCCCGTCGGCCCCGCGCTAATCCTGTGAGCGAGTTCATCGCCGTTGCCGTACCGGGGCCACGGCTGAAGACGAGCCCGGACAGATACCCCGCGTAGGCGGGGTCCCGGTGAACCTGTTCGCGGCCGGCGTGACATAGAGGCGCGGTCGACCAGGGCCTGCCCGGCGGTCAGGGCCGCGAGCGGCAGCGCGGCAGCTCCACATGCGACGCTGTTCGCCGCCTGCTGGCGAGGTCGGTGACGCCGTCGCCCAGAGCGGCCACCTCGTGTGAGGGAACCACCGGAGTCCGGTCGACACCGTCCCGGGTCCACGACTCCTCCCAGGTCAGCTCGGCGAACCTGACCGCCGCGGCGTGGAACGCCACGAGCGCCTCGCCGGGTCCCGGCACCGGTGCCCGTTCGTAGACCAGATGGACGGGGCCATCACGGCTCTGCGCGCGCACCGCCATCATCGTGCCCACCTCGTGATCTCCCACGGTAGCCGCATCCGGCCGTCGTCGCGCTATCGCCGCCCGATGCACCAGGTTCACGTCCGCTCAGGAGCCATGTCGGCGACGACGTCGTAGAGCGCGGGGCGGGCGGTGATGTGCAACGCGGGGTCGGCGAGCAGCCGCTGCAACGCCGCCCGGAACTCCGGACTGGCCTGAGCCTCGCGCCACGCGTCCTCGCTGTCCCATTCCGCGACGTTGACAAACCGCCATTTCGCGTCGTCGTGCCGGGCCCGGTGCATCCGAGCCCGCCGAAACCCGGGCCGGCCGCTCATCGCACGGGCATTGTCGCGCCAGCGTTCCAGGAACCGCTCAGACTCCTCCACCGGCACGGTGAATGCGTTGATCAAGACGACAGGCGTACTCATCTCGAACCCCTCAGCGGCGGGCCGTACCGACGGCACGCGCATGGGGCGCGGCAAAAGCATCGGTATCCAGGCCCCAGCCCAGAACCCGCTGCGGGTGGATACGGATCATCTCGGCGCTCAGCCCTGCCCCGGTCGCGCCACCGCTAGGCAACGCCTCGGCCCTGCCCCGGATCTCGATGCCGCGCGGCCGCCACGGGTCGGTGCTGGCCAGGTCGTCGACGACAAAGGAGACCCGGGGATCGGCCTCGATGTTGCGATACTTGCGGCTGGCCGCCATGTTGAGACCACCGATGTCGATGGTGTCGAGGTCGGCGTTGTACCGGTAACCAACCGGCCGGACCTGGGGAGCGCCGTCCAGGCCGACAGTGGCCAGGCGACCCAGCGGTTGACTGGCCAGGTACTGCCGTTCGGCGTCGGTAAACACGCTCATCGGACTCTCCCACTCGTCGCCTAGTACGGGCCGGCTCTTGGCCGTACCCGAAGACCGGCGCCGCTAACCGCGTCGCCGTATGCCTCCAGTGGTGATCGGCGTCCACCTCCGATCGCCGTGCTGGTGGCGGTGGCCGTGGTCGTCCTCAGCGTGGTTGACGGTCCGGCTGCCTGGGTCTTCGCCCGTCACAGCCGGCGTCACCGCACCAGCGACCGGCTGCGCCGGGAAACCGACCATTGTCCTGGTGCACGGCGCCTGGGCCGACGCATCCAGTTGCAGCGTGACGGGTACGGGCCATTGCCAACCCGCTGCGCGGCCTGACCAGTGACGCCGCCGACGTCGCCGACTTCCTGAAAACCATCGCCGGCCCGATCGTGCTCGTCGGCCACTCCTACGGCGGTTCCGTCATCACCAACGCCGCCGCAACTGAGCGGCAAAACCTCCGCTCTCGGCGCGGCACCGGACACGCTCTACGACCAGGCGCCCTATCCCGGCGCCCCCACCGGTGACATCGACCTGTACCTGAAGGAGAAAGTCTTTCTCCAGTCCTTCGCCCCAGACCTGCCGACTCGGACCGCGGAAATACTCTGGGCCAGCCACCGGCCGGCCACGACCAGCGCGTTCATGACCCGCTCCTCGGCGGCCGCCTGGCAGGCGATCCCCTCCTGGTACGTCATCGGCACTGCAGACACGATCATCACGCCCGAGTCGCAGACGTTCATGGCCCACCGCGCGCACGCGCACATCAAATCGGTACCGGGCGGCTCCCACCTCACGCTCATCTCCCACCCAGGAGCGGTCACCGACCAGATCCTCGCCGCCGCCCACGCGGCATGCTCAAGCAGCTAAGCGGCCGACCAGAAGTCTTGTCCCTAACCGTCGGGTAGCCGTCGGGCAGCCAGAGTGAGCTCCAGGGCGCGGCGGTGGCCAGCATCTGGTCGGGGGTGCGGTGGCGGATGTAGGCAGCGGTTGATCTCCGATACCGGGATCGCCGAGTGGGCTCCACCGCGTTCACGTCCCGCCGCACAGCCATCCGCAAGAGCATCGGGATTGCGATGCGCCGGCATGGGTAGCGTGGCGGCGATGGATCGGCGCGCGTCCAGGTGGCTTCACCGTTGGCGGTGACTCGATGATCGCAAGCCACCGCCGACACATGACCCAGGCGCTACACAGACCTGTCGGTCCAAGGTCACTTCACGCCAGGGAGTAGCCATGGCAGATCAGCGGCCCGATCATCAAGCCTCGAAGGCGCTCGTAACCGGAGCGACGTCCGGCATCGGACGCGCGGTCGCCACGAAATTGGCGCAGGACGGTTTCGAGGTCATCGTGCACGGACGCGACGCCGGACGGGGAGGCCAGGTTGTCGACGAGATCGAACACGAGGGCGGCCGGGCGCGCTTCGTCGCAGCCGACCTCAGCAATCCAGCCGACGTTCAGCACCTGGCCGACGAGACCGGCGACGTTGACGTCCTCGTCAACAACGCCGGAATCGCCTGGTTCGGCCCGACCGCGGACCTCGACGTCGACACATTCGACGCCATGTTCGCCAGCGACGTCCGCGCACCCTACTTCCTCGTCGGCGCGTTCGCGCCGGGGATGGCAGCCAGGGGCACCGGCAGCATCATCAACATCGGCAGTATGGCCGGCGAGATCGGCCTCGCGGGTGGTGCGGCCTACGGGGCGACGAAGGCCAGCCTCTCGTCGTTGACGCGCGCCTGGGCTGCGGAGTTCAGCCCCAGCGGCGTGCGGGTGAACGCCGTCGCCCCCGGCCCGGTCTACACCGGCGGTGCGGCACCCGAGCGCATCGAAGCACTCGGTACCACCACCCTGCTCAACCGCGTCGCGCAGCCAGAGGAGATCGCCGAGGTCGTCGCATTCCTCGCGTCGCCCCGCGCGAGCTACGTCACGGGCGCGACCGTTGCCGCCGACGGCGGGCGCACCGCGATCTAGCGCCAAGCTCCTGGGGGGGGTGGGCCTGGCCCGGCGCCGCCGAAGCCGAGATTGAGCAGATCTCCCTGTTCGGTGGTCCCGCTTCACCCGCGGCCAACAGCAATGTTTCAGGGTCTGATCTGCGGTGATGGTGAACCGGTGGCCGCGGCGGCGTACCGTCTCGGCCACCGGCCGTTCGAACAGCGGAGTAACCGGTGAAGATCTCTGCCCAGTTTGCGACCTCGCTGGACTCGCCCGAGCACATCGCTGTCGCCGAGGGACTGGGCTACGCGCGGGCGTGGCTGTTCGACACGCCGCAGCAGAGCCCGGATGTGTGGATGATGCTGGCGCTGGCGGCCGAACGCACCGACCGGATCGGGTTGGGCCCCGGGGTGCTCGTGCCCGCATTGCGGCATCCAATGGTCAACGCGGCGGGCGCTGCGGCACTGGAGGCGCTCGCGCCGGGGCGGACCGCGGTCGCCTTCGGCACCGGCTTCACCGGCGCCCGGGCGATGGGCGCCAAACCCAGCACCTGGCCGTATATGAGGAACTACATCGGCGCCTTCCGGCGGCTGCTGCGAGGCGAGACCGTCGAGTGGGACGGCGGCCGAATGCGCATGCTCCACCCCGCCGGTCATGCTGCGCCCCGGCCCGTCGACGTGCCGGTGCTGATCTCGGCGCTGGGCCCGAAGGGACTCGCTGTCGCGCGCGAGCTCGCCGACGGCCTGTTCACCGTCAACGGCCAGACGGCATTCGCCAGCGAGTTCACCTGGGCTGCCCTGGGCGTGCACGGCACCGTCTTGGCCGACGGCGAAGCGCTGGACTCACCTCGGGTACGGGCGGCCGCAGGCCCCGGTAACGCGCTGGCCTTCCACGTCGCCTACGAGGCCGGTGCCGACGTCGCGGCCTTGCCCGGCGGGCAGGCGTGGCTGGAGGTGATCGGTGGAGTCCCGGAGCACGAAAGGCATCTCGCGGTGCACGATCAGCACCTGGTTGGGCTCAACGACGCCGATGAAGCCGCCTGGGCGGCGGGAAGCTGGGCCGCGATCCCGACCACGACGGTCACCGGGTCGGCGAGACAGCTCCGGCAGCGACTGTCCGCGTTCGCCGAGGACGGCATCACGGAGATCGTCTACCAACCGACCGGGCCCGACACCGCGGGCGAGTTGGAGGCATTCATCAACGTAGCGAACACAGCCAACGACGGGAGGGCGACGACATGACGACAGCTGAGCAGGGACAAGGCGCGGTGATCGTCACCGGCGCCAGCCGGGGTATCGGCGCCGCGATCGCCGAAAAGCTGGCAGACGACGGGTACGGCGTGGTCGTCAACTACGCGGCGGACGCGGACGGAGCCGAATCGGTGGTCTCCGCCATTCGCGCCCGCGGCGGTCGGGCCATGGCCGTACGCGCGGACGTGGCGGCCCCGGGCGACGTCGCGGACATGTTCCAACGAGCACAACGCGAGCTGGGGCCGCTGGCCGCGCTGGTCAACAACGCCGGAACGGTAGGCGAACAGGCGCGCATCGACGAACAGGACGCGGACGAGCTGACCCGGCTGATGCAAGTCAACATCGTAGGCCCGATGGTGTGCGCCAAGCACGCCGTGCACGCGATGTCGACCGCGCACGGCGGCAACGGCGGATCCATCGTCAATATCGCCTCGCTCGCCGCCCAGACCGGCGGCCGGGGGGGAACCGTGCCCTACGCGGCCACCAAAGGCGCCCTGGTGACGTTCACCCACGGCCTGTCCAACGAGGTCGCCCCCGAAGGGATCCGTGTCAACAGCGTCTCACCAGGCCTCATCGACACGGACATGGCAGCGGCAGCCCCGTGGGCGAAAGAGGTCGCCGCGCATAGTCCGATCGGTCGCATCGGCCGGCCCGACGAGATCGCGGCCACCGTGTCGTGGCTGATCTCACCGGCGGCATCGTTCATCACGGGTAGCGACATCACCGTCTCCGGCGGCCGCTGACAGGCAACCACCGACCCGCCGCGCATCCCGGTCGGGGTCGTGGGTGCCGGTCCGACCCAGCTCGGTGCGACTGATCTTCAACTATGGGAGTTTCTTGGTCGGGTGGCCCGGGGGAATCTCACCCCCGGGCTCCCACAGAACGGAGCGTGATGGTCTCCCGTCACTCCGCTCTTCTCATCGCAGTCCTGCAAGTCCACGCGCCCAGACCCAGTGGGCGAACAGCCTGGGGTCTCTTCCGATGACTCCAGACCACCATGCCTTGAACCGGTTGTAGGAGCGCAGCCGCTTGTACTTCTTGCCTGCCCACCGCATCAGGTAGGTGTTGATGCGTTGCAGGAGCGGATACATCTGCGACCGGTAGAACCGGCCGTAGTAGTTCATCCAGCCCGCCACGATCGGGTTGATCGCTGCGGCGAGCTCGCCCAAGGTCTGTCTGGTGCGCGCGTGGACCCGCCATCGGCGGACCTGCCGGCTCATCTTCGTGAGCGCCTCGGGGCTGACTGCGGGCTGGAAGCCCACGAACATCGTCCCGTCAGCGTTCCTGGCACCTCTCGGCCGGAACGTATACCCCAAGAACGTGAAGGAGGTGTGCTCATGCCAGCCACGCCGCCTGCCGTCCTTGCAGTACACAATCTTGGTCTTGTCGGGGTGTAGCCGCAGCCCGACCTCCCCCAGCCGGTCGACCAGAGCCGCCAGCACCTCGCGGGCTTCCCGCTCGGTCCCACAGTGCACCACCGCGTCGTCTGCATACCGCTCGAACTCCACTGCCGGGAACCGCCGGGCCAAGAAGGAATCGAACGCGTAATGCATGAACAGGTTGGCCAACACGGGCGAGACCGCTGACCCTTGTGGAGTCCCCCGGTCCCGCTCGATCAAGGTTGCATCGGGCTGCTGCAGCGAGGCTTTGAGCCATCGCTTCACATACAGCAGTACCCAACGCTGGCCGGCGGTGATGTTGGCCTGGACCGCCTTGACCATCAGATCGTGGTCGACGGAGTCGAAGAACTTCTGGATGTCCAAATCGATCACCCAGTCCTTCTTCCAACACCGCTGGCGACATTTGGCCACCGCATCCAGCGCGCCACGACGAGGCCGGTACCCAAAGGAGTCGGGATGAAATATGGACTCCGTTCGGGCCTCCAGCGCCAGCGCCGCCACCGTCTGGGCAACCCTGTCAGCGACGGTAGGAACGCCGAGCACCCTCGTGCCCCCACCATGCGTCTTGGGTATCTCCACCGCCATCACCGCAGGCGGAAAGTAGGTCCCCGACGACATCCGGTTCCAGATCTTGTACAGATTGTCTCCAAGATCGGCCTCGAAGTCGGCGATGGACTGCCCGTCCACCCCGGCGACACCCTTGTTGGCCTTGACTCGCTTGTACGCCTCCCACACCAGCTGCTTCGGTATCGCAAACGGCTTGTCTTGCAAACTTGACCTGCCCACCCGTCTCCTCCCGGGAAAAATCCGGTTGCTCGTGCGAACAAACCAATAGATGAGCCGGCCCCTTCGCTCCACACCCATTACAGGCGCTTCGGCGCTACTACGAGCCGGTCCGCCAGCGAGCGCCGCGACGGTACTCAACGCCTCACGGTTTCCGCCGCTTGACGCGCTCCCTATCGCCTGCCCGCGCCGACCCCGGCACCGGCAGGCGGTGTCGACGCCCGCCTTCCCACGTTCCGCGTGAAAGCCGCAGACCAGGCTCGCGCCGCCTCCATGCCGGGCATCATCTGGCCAATACACGGGCACCCGCCAGACTCGTCCTGAAGCAACCCCAAACGCCCCAGTTTCGATGCCGTCTGATTTGGTTTCGACACCTCGACAGCGGTTCGCTCTCGCTCGCCTTCCTGGTCCCCACCTGACGCATCAACGTGCGCCTTTTCCTCATCGCTCACCACGACGGTCTTCAACCAACGCAGCATGAGGTGGTTTGACGCCTCCCCCCGCAGGGCGACGCCGAAGGGCCACAGAACCTTCATCTTCCACGCAGCACCGCATCGAACAAGATCTCCCTACCGATCGACCTCACTCTCTGCGTTCGTGGCGCAC
>JAOPWA010000508.1 GCA_025965915.1 Dactylosporangium sp.
TCTCTCTCCTTGCTCTCCCGGAGGAACAGGTGCACCGACGAACCACGGGAAGCGTGGTGTACGTACCGCTGCCCGGTCGGTGACGCCGTTGACGTGGTGCTCTGCGATTCCCGCCGTACTCTCGCCGCCGGCGAGCGTCAGCCGCGCGACGGCGTCCGGGGTCACGACAACCCGACCCACCCGTACACGCAGGCGTTGTTGTCGGCGGTGCCGGTGCCCGACCCGATACTGCGCGGACTGCGCGACCAGATCATCCTCGAGGGCGACGTACCCTCACCGGCGAACCCGCCGAGCTTCGCGGAGGGGCGAAACGTGGTCGGCACGGCCGGCTGAACTCGTGCCGAGGTCACCTCTTCCCGGGATGCCGCGCTTGGTCGCTCTGGGTTGCGACAGATGGCGAAGGTACGGGCGGCGAAGTGCGACGTAGTGCCGGTATGACCGAGTCGCAGGTATTGGGACGCTGAGCGTACGGCTGGCGGCGGGTCAGGCGGAGCGTGCGATCTCGGAGGGCTGTCGTGTCTTTGCTGGCCGAAGCGGGCCCGTCCGCCACCGCCGGGAACGGCGTCGATCTCGCGGTACTGCGGTCGATCGAGCGGCGGGTGCTGTGGTTGGCGACGTGCATGGTCGACCACGCCAACCACGTACGACCGAACAGGTCCGGGGTCAAGGTCGGCGGTCATCAGGCGTCGTCGGCGTCGATGGTGACGATCATGACGACGCTGTGGTACGAGGCACTGCGCGCCGAGGACCGGGTGTCGGTCAAGCCGCACGCCTCACCGGTGTTGCATGCGATCAACTACCTGCTCGGTGGGCTGGACCGGTCGGCGCTGACCAGCCTGCGCGAGTACGGCGGGCTGCAGAGCTATCCGAGCCGGACGAAGGATCCGGACGTGGTCGACTACTCCACCGGGTCGGTGGGTATCGGTGCGACCGCTCCGATCTGGGGTTCGCTGGTACGCCGGTACCTGGCGTCGCACTCGTTCGGCAGCAGCGCGATCGAGCCGTCCGGCCGCCAGTATTCGCTGGTGGGGGACGCCGAGCTGGACGAGGGCGCGGTGTGGGAGGCCGTGCTGGACCCGTCGGTACGGGACCTTGGCGAGGTGGTCTGGATCGTCGATGCCAACCGCCAGTCGCTGGACCGGGTCGTCCCCGAGATCGCGGTGTCCCGGCTGGCCGGTATGTTCGCCACCGCCGGCTGGCAGGTACTCACCGCGAAGTACGGCAGCATGCTGCGGAACCTGTTCGACCGTCCCGGTGGCGGCGCGCTGCGCCGGCGGCTCGACGAGATGTCCAACGGCGAGTACCAGTACCTGTTGCGTGCCGGGGTCGGCGAGCTGCGGGAGCTGCTGCCCGGTACCGACCTGGACGCGTCCGCGGTGCGCGGCCTGCTCGACGGCGTGGATGACGCGTGCCTGCGGGCGGCGGTCCGGGACCTCGGCGGGCACGACCCGCAGACCCTGCTCGACACCTTCGCCGCGATCGACGACGAGGTGCCGACCGTGATCTTCGCCTATACCGTGAAGGGTTACGGCCTGCCCATCGCGGGCCATCCGCTCAACCATTCGGCGCTGCTCACCGCGGATCAGCTCGCGGCGCTCGCCGACGAACTCGGTGCGGACCTGTCCGACCGGTGGGCCGCTTTCCCCGCCGGCAGCGCCGAGGACCGCCGCTGCGCAGCGGTCGCGGCGCGACTGGCCCGGCCGGCTCGGCCACCGCACCGGGTCTTCGACCCGCCCGCGGATCTCGGTCCGATCCGCGCCCGCAGCGCCTCGACCCAGGAGACCCTCGGGCGGATCCTGGTCGACCTCACCCGGCAGGCGCCGGAGGTGGCCTCGCGACTGGTGACCGTCAGCCCGGATGTCGCCTCGTCCACCAACCTGGGCGGTTGGATCAACAAGGTCGGCGTCTTCGGTACCCGGCACCCGAGCGGCGGGCCGGCATCAGCCGACGCTGCGCTGCGGTGGGCGCCGTCCCCGGCGGGACAGCACATCGAGCTGGGCATCGCCGAAACCAACCTGATGGGTCTGCTCGGTGAGTTGGGCGCCGCCTGGAGCCGGTGGGGTGAGCCGCTGCTGCCGATCGGCACGGTGTACGACCCGTTCGTGGCGCGGGCCGCCGAGCCGTGGGCGTTCGGCCTGTACTCCGGCGGACAGTCCATTTTGGTGGGCAGCCCGTCCGGGGTGACGCTCGCCCCAGAGGGCGGGGCGCACCAGTCGGTGGTCACCCCGTCGCTCGGGTTGGAACAGCCCGGATGTACCGCGTACGAGCCGGCTTTCGCCGAAGACCTGCACTGGGTGCTGCTGGCCGCGCTGGGTCGGTTGGGCCGTCCCGGGGGTCGCTCGGCGTACCTGCGCCTGTCCACCCGCCCGATCGACCAGGCGCTGGCCGCCGTGCCGGCCGACCCGGCAGCGCGGGAGCGGCGCCGCCGCCAGGTGGTTGCCGGCGCGTACCGGCTGCGCACTGCCGCCGTCCCGGCAGTGACCATCGCCGCGGTGGGGGCCATGGTGCCCGAGGCGCTGGCCGCGGCCGACCAGCTGGACCGGCTCGGCTTTGGCGCCGATGTGGTCGTGGTCAGCAGCCCGGACCTGGTGTTCCGGGCGCTGCGCGCGCGGCGTGGCCTGGACCCGTCGGATACCTGGGTGCTGGACACGGCGTTTCCGGCGCAGCGCGCCCGGCCGATGGTGACGCTCATCGACGGGCATCCGCACTCGTTGGCTTTTCTCGCCACCATCCACGGCGTACCGAGCACCCAGTTGGGCGTCTCCGACTTCGGCGTGAGCGGTGATCTCGACTCCGTCTATCACCATCACGGCATCGACGCCGGCGCCGTGGTCGGCGCCGCCTTGGACCTGATCGACTGAAGGGCAGCCATGAAGGACCACCGAGTACGTGAGGCGCGTCGGTACGAACTGGGCGAGCCGGCCACCCGCGCCGTGCATGCCGGGCAGTACCCCTCGGAGCACAACGGTGCCGTCGCGGTGCCCATCTACCAGGCGGCCACGTTTGAGCGGCCGGTCGTCCTCGACGGCGGCTGGGACTACTCCCGGATCGCCAATCCCACCCGGGCGGCGCTCGAGGAGTGCCTGGCGGCGTTGGAGGGCGGCCGGTTCGGGTCCGCGTTCGCCTCGGGCATGGCGGCCACGGCGACTACGGTGCTGGCACTGTGCCGGGCCGGTGACCACGTGATCATCCCGGACAACACGTATGGCGGCACCTGGGACCTGTTCAGCCGGATCACCAGCCGGTGGGGGCTGGAGTACACGGTCGTCGACATGACCGACCCGGCCGCGGTGGCGGCTGCGATGCGACCGCGGACATCCCTGGTATGGGCGGAGACGCCGTCGAACCCCAGCTTGCGGATCACCGACATCGCCGCGATCGCGGACGTCGCCCACCGCGACGGTGCCCGGCTGGTCGTGGACAACACGTTCGCCTCTCCGGTGCTGCAGCAGCCGCTCGCCCTCGGCGCCGACGCGGTCATGCACTCCACCACCAAGTACCTGTCCGGCCACTCGGATGTGACGGGCGGGGCCATCATCACCGATGACGACGAGGTCGCCGAGGCGATCAAATTCCACAGTGGAGCTTTGGGGACCATGGCGCAGCCCTTCGACAGTTGGCTGGTACTGCGGGGGGTAAAGACGCTTCCGATCCGGATGCGGCAGGTATGTGAGAGCGCGATGCGCATCGCCGAGTTCCTGGAGGGCCATCCACGGGTCGCCCGGGTTCACTATCCCGGGCTGCCCGGTCACCCTGGGCATGACGTGGCCAAGCGGCAGATGCGCGATTTCGGCGGGGTCGTCTCCTTCGAGGTGGACGGCACCGCTGACGACGCCGCGGCGGTGTGCGCGCGTACCCGGCTGTTCACGCTTGCCGTATCGCTGGGCAGCGTGGAGTCGCTGATCCAGAATCCGGGCCAGATGACCCACTGCACCACGACCGGTTCCCCGGTCACGGTGCCGGAGTCGCTGGTGCGACTCTCGGTCGGGCTGGAGGACGGCGCCGGGCTGGTCAGCGACCTGGCAGACGCGCTCCGACCGTACTGACAAGCCGGCGTCAATTTACTGAATCGTTACGGTCCGTACCGCACCGCTGACGGCCCCTGGCTCGTACCGTCACCCGATGGCGGTGGAGCAGGTCCAGGACATCGTTGACGGGTTGGCCGGATCGATTCGGCGGGCGGTCGCCGTCGACGACCATGCTCTGCGCCTCGTTGCGGTCAGCGAGGACTTCGGTGATGCCGACCCACCTCGGGTCTGGTCGCTGCTGCACCGCCGGACCCGGCCCGAGGACGTCGACTTCGACCGGATCGCCGCGGCGGAATGCCCGATTCGCCTGCCTGCCAAGCCGGCCCTCGAACTGGCGCCGCGCCTGGTGATCCCGCTGCGCCGCCATGGCCTGTCGGTCGGCTTCATGTGGCTCATCGAGCGCGACGGACCGTTGGCCGACGAAGCGCTGAAGGCCTGTTGCCGGGCGGCTGAGCAGATCGCCGATCTGATGCACCAGCGGCTGGTCGTCGCCGACCGCAACCGCGACCTGATCGCTCGCCTGCTGGAGGAGCTGACCGACAGCGACGGCGAGGTGACCTCAGCCGCGGCGGAGGAGTTGCGCTACCGCGGCCTGATCGCGGACGACTCGGGCGTGGGAGTGCTGGTCGCCCGCGCTGCCGAGAGCGCCGTGGATCTCGCGCCCGAGCTCCACCGCTTCGCGGGTTTCGCGCCACCGCGCACCATGCTGGTACGGACCTCGGCTCAATCGGGGCTCGTGCTGGTGAGCCGCCCCAGCCTCACCGCCGACGGCCTCGCCGGCCTCGCCGCACAGCTGCATCAGGCGCTGCGCCGGAAGGCCGACGGCGCTGGCCGGGTCACCGTGGGCGCGAGCACCGTCCTGGCCGGTCTGCGATCGGCTCCGGTGGCCCGCCGTCAGGCCACGATCGCCGCCGAAGTTGCCGGCATCATCCCGGACTTCCAGGGTGTGGCCGCCTGGGACCGGATGGGCCCGTACGCCCTGCTCGGCCAGGTACCCCGCGATGTGCTCGCCGCCGCGATGCTGCCCGCCGGCCTGGGGGCGTTGCTGGAGCGGGGCGGCTCCGACCACCTTCTGTCTACTGTAGAGACATTCCTGGACTGCGGTGGTGACAAGCAGCGCGCCGCGGCGCTGCTGCACGTGCACCGGGCCACTCTCTACTACCGGTTGGAGCGGGTGGAGGCGCTCACCGGGCTGTCGCTGTCCAACGGCGCCGACCGGCTCCTCATCCATCTCGCCGTCAAGCTGGGTCGCCTGCACGGTCTCGGGTCATCCGCTCGGCTCGCCGCTGAACCGCCGGCCGGACCGGGGGCCACACACGCCGCCTGAGCGCGCTTTCGACACCTGTCAAAGGTCGGTGCTCCACGCCCCGACGCGGTGCCAGAAGACGCCGGGCGGCGGTTGCGGGACCGTATGGGTGCGGCCCGGAGCGCGTGGCCAGCGGCGGGAGAGGGGTGCTCATGACGGCGATTACGGCACGGTACCGGCACATCGTGCTCGGCTGCGGCGCCATCGGATCGGCCGCCGCCTGCTGGCTCGGTGAGCGGTCGGGCGGCGACGTCCTGGTGCTGGAGCAGTACCGGTTGGGTCACGACCGGGGCGCGTCGGAGGACCACTCGCGGATCATCCGGTACGCCTACCACTCGACCGACTACACCTCGCTGGGGCGCGCCAGCTACGCGGCCTGGGACGAGATCGAGCGCCGGACCGGTCAACGGCTGGTACTGCGTACCGGCGGCCTCGACCTGGGCATCGGCGATGACGGGCAGCGGCAGGTCGACAGCTACGCCACCGCGCTGGACTCCGTGGGGATCGCGTCGCAGCAGTTGGACGCGGCCGACGTCCGCCGCCGATGGCCGCAATGGCGGATCGACGACGACGTCGTGGCGTTGTACCAGGCCGACTCCGGCATCCTCGACATCCGGCGGGCCAATGCCGCACACATCGCGCTGGCCCGCCAGTTCGGGGTCACCTTGCTGGAGGAGACCCCGGTGCGGCGCCTGGTATCCCGACCGGACGGCGTCGAGGTGCACACCAGCGCCGGGGTGTTCCTCGCCGAGTCGCTGGTCCTCGCGGCCGGTTCGTGGACCGGCCCGCTCGCCGACAGCCTCGGCGTCCACCTGCCCATCACTCTCAGCCAGGAGCAGGTCACCTACTACGCCAGCGCGGACCTGGCCGCCTTCGCCCCCGATCGGTTCGGCGTCTGGATCTGGCACGGCCTGGGCGAGACGTACTACGGCTTCCCGGTGTACGGGGAGGCCGCGGTGAAGGCCGGTCGGGACGTGAGCGGCATCCTGGTCACCCAGGAGACCAGGCGCTTCGAGCCTGATGCCGGGCAGCGCGACGAGCTCACGGCGTTCATGTCCGCGCACCTGCCGACGGCGGTCGGGCCGGAACTGACGACCAAGACCTGCGTGTACGACCTGACGCCGGACCGCAACTTCATTCTCGACCTGCTGCCCGGCCATCCACGCATCGCCGTGTTCGTCGGCGCCGGGCACGCGGCCAAGTTCGCCAGCCTGGCCGGCTCGATCCTCGCCGACCTGGCCAGCGATGGCGGCACCAGCCATCCCATCGCCCCGTTCGCCGCGGACCGGCCCGCGCTGACCGACCCGGACTACCCGACGGACTTCCTGTTCGCTGGCGCCACCACACGATGAGCCGGCGCCACGGGCCGGCGGAGGACGTGAGAGATGTCGTTCTGGGAATACCTCGACTATCGGCGCGATTATGTGATCTTTGAGAGCGGCCAGCACGCCATGCTGGTCGGCCTGGCGGTCCTCATCGCCAGCGTCCTCGGCGTCGCCGTCGGCGCGCTGGTCTGGCGCGACCCGCGCGCCTCCGCGGTCGCCGTCGGGGCGACCAGCGGGCTGTTCACCCTGCCCTCCCTGGCGCTGATGACGCTCCTGCTGCCCCTGCTCGGGCTGGGTTGGGGCACGTCGCTGACCGCGCTGGTGATCTACTCCCTACTGCCCATCGTCCGCAACACGGTTGCCGGCCTGCGCGCGGTCGACCCGGCGATGGTGGAGGTGGCCCGGGGCATGGGCCTGGGTCCGGTGCAGACCCTGCTGCGCATCGAACTCCCGCTGGCCTGGCCGGTGATCCTCGCCGGCATCCGGGTAGCCACCCAGGTGGTGATGGGCATCGCGGCGATCGCCGCGTATGTGGCCGGACCGGGCCTGGGTAACCGCATCTTCACCGGGCTGCAGCGGCTGGGCTCGGCCAACAGCCTCAACGACGCCCTCGCCGGCACGCTCGGCGTGGTGGTGCTCGCGCTGCTGTTCGACGCGGGCTTCGTCGTGCTGCGCCGGGTCACGACCCCGAGGGGGGTCCGTGCCTGACACCACCAGCTCCGGCGTTGACATCACCCTGGAAGCGGTCACCAAACGGTACGCCGGACAGAGCGTCGCCGCGGTGGAGAACGTCACGCTGCACGTGCGGGCCGGCGAGACGGTCTGCTTGCTCGGCCCGTCCGGATGCGGCAAGACCACCACCATGAAAATGATCAACAGGCTGATCGAGCCGACCTCCGGCCTGATCACCGTCGGCGGCACCGACGTGCAGGCGCTGAACCCCAACACCCTGCGGCGCCGCATCGGGTACGTCATCCAGCAGATCGGCCTGT
>JAOPWA010000515.1 GCA_025965915.1 Dactylosporangium sp.
AAGTCACTGCGCAAGTACCAGGGCCTCGGCATCACCCACTTCGTGCTCTCCGACACTCCCTACCTGCCGGAGATCAAGCGCCAGGGCCACCAACTTCTACCGCTGCTGCGCGGATGAGCGCCGGTGCCTGTTTCCACAACCGCCTCCCCAGCGTGCGTGCCAGCGCGCCGGTGGACTGTTCAAGTCGGCACCATCGCCAGGGTGTGATCGCGGGTCTCATGTGACTTGAGGCGGTGCCCGGGAGTTCGTGAATGTCGCATCTGGCTCGGCCTGGTTGCTGCAAGTCACTGCTTTACGCATACCGCCGAAGACCGGGCGCGGCCCGCTTCCTGTTCGTGCCGCTGCCGAGCGAGGCCGGACCGGTGACCCTGGACTTCAACCGCGCGCAACTGCCGCCGTGCGCCTTCTCCGACGCCTTCATCTGCCCGCTCCCGCCCCGGCAGAACATCCTCCCGTTCGCCGTCGAAGCCGGCGAACAGCAGGCACGCGACCACGCCTGACCGGCCCCGGTGCCTCGCCTCTGGAGCGCGACGCGGAGCCTGCTGTCCACAGTGGGCCGCCAGCCGATCGCGGAGAGATGGAATACCTTGCCGCGATTACAGAATCAATTGAAGAGGTCAGCGACCCTCCGCGACCCTCATCGCTCACGTGGTATTCACCAGCTGGCGCCACGCCTCTCGGCGACGGCGCTGGCGTATCGGGTCGGCGACCGGAGCGGCAGCGACCAGGCGCTGGGACATCTCATACGGGTAGCGATCACGCATGCCGGGCAGCAGCTGCACCGCTTCCAGCAACTCCCCGACGCGCTGGCGCAGCGCCGGCCCGCGTAGGTCGCTGTGCAGGAACAGGGGCTCCGCGATGCTGTCGCCCACGCAGCGGCGGGGATTGAGTGAGGACGCCGGATCCTGGAAAACAATGCCCATCCGAGCCGGATGCCCGTCAGCGCCCGGCTGCCGTGCATCCCGCGTCGCGAGGCGTCCGCGACATCGGTGCCGGCGACGTTCATTGCACCTGCGGTCACCGGTACCAGGCCAGCCAGCGCGCGCCCGATCGTTGACTTGCCCGAGCCGGATTCTCCGACCAGGCCCAGCACCTCGCCGGCACCGATGTGCAGGCAGACGCCGTCCACCGCGCGTACCCGCGAGCTGCGCCGCCGCCCCGGATAATCGACGACGACGGCACGCAACAGCACCACCGTGGGCTCGGCGGCCGGGCTCATTACCACCGCCCCCGGGTTGCTGCCGGTTCGACGGCCACGACATGGTCGCGGTCAGGCCCCTGGAAGCATGCCGTAAGAAGAACGGCGGAGGTCACGAACGTGATCGTTTTCCTAGTATTCCGATCGAGATAATTGTCTTAAGATATCGCGCATGGATCTCTTCGTGTCCGGGACCGTCTTCCTGGACATCATCTTCACCGGGCTCCGCGGGCTCCCTGGGCCGGGCGTGGAGGCGTGGGCGCCGGGTATGGGCTCGTCCCCGGGCGGCATCGCGAACCTCGCCGTCGCGGCCAGCCGGCTCGGTGTGCGCACCGGGCTCGGCGCGGCGTTCAGCACCGATGTCTACGGGGAGTTCTGCTGGCAGGTGCTCCGCGAGCAGGAAGGGATCGACCTGTCGCCGTCGCGGCGCTTCGACGACTGGCATTCGCCGGTGACCGTCTCCCTTGCGTACGACCGCGATCGCAGCATGATCACACACGGGCATCCGATGCCGGCGCACCGTGACGGGCTCGTCGGTGAGCTTCCTGCCGCGCGGACCGCGTTCATTGGCCTGACCGAGGAGCGCTTGGCGTGGGTGCGCCGCGCCAAGGACGCCGGTTCACTGGTCTTCGCCGACGTGAGCTGGGACGACAGCGCCGCCTGGTCGGCCGGGACGCTCGACGTCCTCGAGGACTGCTACGCCTTCCTGCCCAACGTGGCGGAGGCGATGCGCTACACGGGGACCGGCACGCCGCACGAGGCTCTGCACCGTCTGGCCGGACGGGTGCCCGTGGTCGTCGTGACGTGCGGGCCGGACGGCGCTTTGGCCATCGACTCGGACACCGGCGCGACGGTCAGCGCGCCGGGGATCCCGATGGAAGCCCTCGACCCGACCGGCGCCGGTGACGTCTTCACCGCCGGTTTCGTCGCAAGCACGCTCTGGGATCTCGCGCTGCGGGAGCGGCTCGCGTTCGCCAACCTCGTGGCGGCGCTGTCCGTGCGGCACTTCGGCGGTTCGCTGTCGGCGCCCGGCTGGGGCGACATCGCCGACTGGTGGCGGGCGACGAAGGTACAGGGCGACGCTGAAACCGTTGCCCGCTACGGTTTTCTGCAGGACGTCATCCCGCCCGGGGATGCCCGGTTGGCGCGGCGGGCCACCGCGACGATCGCGCGGCTGTCGGACGCTGCTTGATGAAGCGGTATCGGCAGACACTGACGGGTTACGCCTTTCTCGGCCCGAGTCTGATCGGCGTGGTGGGCTTCCTGCTCGCGCCGGTCGTCGTGGTCGTCGGAATCAGCCTGTACCGGTGGGACCTCGTCAGCCCGGCCCGGTGGACCGGCCTCGACAACTACCGCTCGATTCTCACCGATCCGACGTTCGGCCGCTCGTTGCTGGTCAGCGCGTCGTTCGTGCTGCTGGTGATCCCGGTACAGGTCGTGCTCGGCCTGTTCATGGCGTTGCTGCTGCACCGCCGGTTGCCCGGTTCCGTGGTGTTCCGCACCATCTTCGCTCTGCCGTGGATCACCGCGCCGCTCGCGCTCGGCGTGGTGTGGCGATGGGTGTTCGACCCGTCCGACGGTGCGCTCAACGCCCTGATCGGTCGCCGCGTGGAGTGGCTGACCAGCCCGACCCTCGCGCTGCCGTCGGTCGCGGCGGTGAGCGTCTGGATGCACGTCGGCTACGTCGGCCTGTTCTACCTCGCCGGGCTGTCCGGGATCCCGGAGCAGTACCACGAGGCCGCGCGCATCGACGGCGCGAACGCGTGGCAGACGTTCTGGCGGGTGACGCTGCCGCTGCTGCGCCCGACCACCTTCTTCGTGCTGACCACCAACATCATCACTACGTTCCAGACGTTCGACACGGTGTACGCGATGACCCAGGGCGGTCCCGCGGGCCGCACGGAGGTGGTCGCCTCGGCCATCTACAAGGAGGCGTTCACCTCGTTCCGGATGGGCCGGGCCTCCGCGATGTCGGTCGTGCTCTTCGTGCTCCTGGTCGCCGTGACCCTCGCCCAGCAGCAGTACTTCC
>JAOPWA010000530.1 GCA_025965915.1 Dactylosporangium sp.
TCGGTGATCTCCACGTCAATCGACCGGGCCCCCAGATCCACCGCGGCGAACCGCAGATCATGGTTGAGCTCGACCAATGTGGACCGCCGCCCGCCCCGCGACGCGGCCGGACCGGCCTCACACACCAGCCCGACGGCCAGCAACGAGTCCAGTTCGGACATCAACCGAGCCCGCGGCACCTCCAGAAAGCTGGCCAGTTCCGCCCGAGACAACGCACCCGAGTCCCGCAACCGCCGCAGCAACCCCGACGCGACAGGGTCGGTGACTTCATCCGGGGCTGCCATCGAGGACCTCCGTAGGGGTGCGGCGCTTGAGGCGAGACGCTAGCGGACTTATGAACGACTAGCATAGAGCTTCATCTAGTCGATGATGAACTTTTGCTCAATCCGACAGAAGACCCGTCGCTGCTTGTCACCGGCGACCCTCAGGCGGTTGCCGACCGGGCTCGTGCGCCCGGCCACCGGTGTCGCCGGTCAGATTCCACGCGTACGACGGATGACTTTTGTCGCTACAGATCAAAGATTTTTCATATCTCATCTAGCTTTGGACATCGATCAACGCTAGCCTTCCGGCCTTAAGGGCTGGCCGAACGTATCGAACTGCTTGCTCTCCGCTCAGCCCGACGAACCGCTCAACCCCGACGAACCGCTCAACCCCGACGAATACGGGGAGGTGCCATGACAGGCTCCCACCTCTCGCAGGCCGACTCGCCTGCCACCAGTTCCGGCTGTCATCGCATGACCTGACCGCCTACCCACTCAACCATGCCGGTCCGGCAGATGGCCGGACGGAATAGTCCGCCTCCCACCCACGACGGTTCGCGTCGGGTGTCGATCCCCTGCGCCCGACATCGACCTTGGTCACGGACCCCGCTCCAGAACCAACCTCTGCGCGTGTGCAGAGAAGGAGAAGCAATGAGTACCGAACACGAAACCACGGGCAGATACTCCGGACTGAGTCGGCGCCGGTTCCTCGCCGCATCCGCGGGTGCCGCATCCGTGGGTGCCGCTTCCGCCGCCGCGCCGAGCAGCCCGTACGTGTCCCGTTCTCGGGCGTAACAACGTGCCCAGTTCTCATCCCCGCCCACCCAGCGGCCGAGTCTCCAGTTGCGCCGTAGATCGGCCCTGGGTGGGTTGGGGACGACGAGAAGCAGGAGGAGATCCCATGCCCAAAGCCGCCAGATTCAAGGCTAGCAGCATCGTCGGGGCTAGCAGTATCGTCGGACTGATCGCGCTGTTCGGCCCCGTGCTCGTCGGCGCCACGCTCACCACACAGACGACCGTACCGCGCGGCGGCCGCCGCAGTCTTCCGCGCCTTGGCGATGCGGCGCTGGATGCTATGGCCCCGTGGGAGGTGTCGGCACCACGCCGGGATGCCGACGGGGTCCGACTCGATCAGGAGGACCTGCGCCTGCTGGCGCTGCTGGCCGAGGGCATGCCGGTCAGCTCGGTCGCCCGGCGCGTGGCCATGTCGGACCGTACGATTCGCCGCCGGATACGGGCGGTCTGCGAGCAACTCGGCGTGAAGGCCACCGTACAGGCGATCGTCTGGGCAGCCCGCCGCGGCCTGGTCTGATCCTCTGCATCTTCCACAATGGATAGCACTCGATAATGCGACGGACGCGGCGCGGGCGGCGGGATGGCCCGCCCGCGCTGCGGAGTCCGTCACATGTGGTGTTCGTGCCCGTGGTAGCGGTCGAGCGCCATCTGGGCATGCATCGGCACGCTGCCGTCTTCGTTCTGCACAAGGAAGATGCCTACCATGCCCATGTCCGAGTGGAACTGGACGTGGCAGTGGTACATCCAGGCACCGGGTCCCACACCTTCGCCGGCGATCACCTGGAATCCGAACGAGTCGCCCGGCATCAGGTCCTTGTTGTCGATCACCCGGCTCGCATCGTTCGGGCCCTCGCGCATGCCCGTACGGTTGTCCACCCAGCGGTGCGCGTGCAGGTGGAACGTATGGTAGCTGTTCCCGTGGCCGATCACGATGAACTCGCACCGCTCGCCGAGGCGCGCCTCGAACACCGGCGCGTCCGGGGCCTTCCGGTTGTTGATGGTCATTTCATTGAACACGACCGTGAACTGTCTGGCCGGCAGGACATCCCCGCGCCGCCGCACGATCAACGCGCCGTACAGTCCCTTCTGGATCCCCTCGGTACCGTGCGAAGTACCCATCGCGTGGTCGTGATAGTGCCAGTACCCGGCGCTGCCCTCGGCCCACGTGCCGTCCTTGCGCTTGTACCGCTCATGACTGCGCCACACGTACGTGCGGCGCCCGCCCGGCGGCGTCACCGAGTCGTTCACGTCCGTGCCGTCGGAGTGGACGTCGTAGTCCACTCCGTGCGAATGAATCGACACTGTCTTGTCCGTGGTGTTGACGAGTTCGATCTGCAGGGTCTCGCCTTCCGACATCTCCAGCACCGGCCCCGGCACCGTAGCCTTGCCCGGTGCCAGCCCGTACCCCACGAGCTGGTCGGAGATCTTCTCGACGTAGATGGTGACCTGGCGGGTACGGCCGCGCGATGGTTCCTTGTCATCCGATGATTCCTTGGCATGGGCCTCGGAGGGTGGCAGGGCGCCCACCATCAACGGTGAGACCGCGGTGACCGCGGCACCCGTCAACATCGAGCGTCGGGACACGGCCCGACCGGCGGACGATACACGAGGTTCAGACATTGGCCTTCATTCCTTCCCGCCGCCCTCCGACAGGTACCGTGGAGGCAACGTACTCTCGTGGAAATAACGGTGCTTCGCTTGCGCCGCAAGGAAAGCGTGAGGGGTGCGACGCCCCGCGGATGACCGGGCGAGGCGTCGCACCACAGCGCTACAGCTCCAGCGCGGCGAGGTAGCCGTGCATACGGTCGGCGCGGGAATCGGTCAGTGGGTTGCTCTGATCATCGTTTTCGATGATGAATTCGCGCATGCCGAGCCTGGTGGCCGCACCGAGGATCGTGGCGTAGTCGACGACGCCCGTACCGAGGTCGGCGAGGCTGCCGTCGGGGTGCAGGTCCTTGACGTGGCTCAGTAGCATGCGCCCCTTGTTCGCCGCCATCAGGTGGACGTTGTCCTGGGCGCTGAGGCCTGCCGCGCTCGACCAGCCCATGTCGAGCTCCATGTACAGCAGGTGCGGATCGGAGCTGTCGAGCAGGATCTGGTAGAAGGTACGGCCGTCAGGGCCGCGACCCAGGAACTCGCCGGTGTGGTTGTGGTAGCCAAGCTTCATGCCGGCGGCCCGGATCTTCTCGCCTGCCCGGTTGAAGGCGGCGCCGGCTTGCGCGAAGCCCTCGGCCGTGTCGGGCACGCCGCCCGGGCACACGATGTACTTCTGCCCGAGGATGCGCGCCATCTCGATGAGCTCACCGAGCCGGTGCTCGTTGGTGAATTCGCCGTAGCCGTGATGGCTGGAGATCGCGACCAGCCCGTACTTGTCGAGCAACGGACGCACCGTCCGGGCATGAGCCGGATCGGTGCCGCCCGGGAACCCGGCCATCTCGACGTTGCGGTAGCCGGCCTCGGCGAGGGCGCGCAGCGTGGCCTCCGGCTGTGCCATGAACGCGTTGCGCACCGAGTACAGCTGCAGACCGATCTTGCTGTTCGGAATGCGCCGACCGCCGCGCCGCTCGTCCCGCTCCCCCGGCTCCGCGGCGAAGGCGCTCGTCGCGGTCCCGCCGAGCACGCCCATCGCACTGACGCCCGCCGCAGTGGCGGCCAGCCCCCTTAGGAAGGCGCGCCGATCGAAGGGCACCCGTTCTCCACCACACATTGCGCTACTCCTTTTGATACGGGCGAGGACGCGACCGCTACCCGCGTTCGGTCGTCCCAGCCGAGGGACACACGGTGCTGCCGATGGCTGGTGGCGGGCGTACCCGCCACCAGCCGTGCTGATCGGGATCAGTCGCAGTGGTGCTTCTTGTGGTCGTTGTCGTCCTTCTGCTCCTTGGAGCACTCCTTGCCTGACGTGCTCTTCTTCACGACGGTGAACGTGGCCGTACCCACGGCCGAGGTGTTCCCGGCCTTGTCGGTGGCCCGGTAGGTGAGGGTGTGCTTGCCGGGCTGGTTGACCGTGAGCGGCCCGGTGTAGGCGGCGTAGGGCTGTCCGTCCACCGAGTACTCCACTGTGGAGACCCCGGAGCCGGCGTCACTGGCCGAGATCGTGACCGTCGCGCTGCCCACGTAGTTCCAGGCCCAGTCCTGGCTGCCGGTGACCACCGCCGAGACCTGCGGCGGTGTGGTGTCGCCGGACGGCGGGGCCACCACGGTGAACTGCACCGACCCCTCTGCCGATTTGTTACCCGCCTTGTCGGTGGCCCGATAGCGCACGGTGTGCTGGCCGGGCTGGTTCACCGACACCGGCGCCGTGTACGCCGTGAACGCAGCCTGGTCCAGGGAGTACTCCACCGACGCGACCCCGGACTCGGTGTCGCTGGCCGTAATGGTCACGGTCGCCGATCCCACGTAGTTGCCACTGGCGTCCTTGTTGCCGGTCACCGAGGCCGACACCTGCGGCGGTGTGGTGTCACCCGGCGCGCTCACCACGGTGAACTGCACGGTGCCTGCGGCGGAGGTGTTGCCCGCCTTGTCGGTGGCCCGGTAGCTGACGGTGTGCTGGCCGGGCTGGTTGACGGCGACCGGCGCCGGGTAGGCGGCGTAGGGCTGTGCGTCCAGGGAGTACTCCACCGAGGCGACCCCGGACTCGGTGTCGGTCGCCGAGATGGTCACCGTCGCGCTGTCCACATAGTTGCCGTTGGCGTCCTTGTTTCCCGACACCTGGGCCGAGACCTGCGGTGGTGTGGTGTCCTTCGCCGGTGGGGCCACCACCGTGAACGAGACCATCCCCTCAGGCGAGACGTTTCCCGCCTTGTCCGTGGCCCGGTAGTGGACCATGTGCTGGCCGGGCTGGTTAACCGTCAGCGGCGCCGAGTACGCCGTGAACGGCTGCCCGTCCAACGAGTACTCCACCGACGCCACACCGGACTCGGTGTCGCTGGCCGAGATCGTCACCGTCGCCGACCCCACGTAGTTGCCGCTGGCGTCCTTGTTGCCCGTCACCGCCGCCGACACCTGCGGCGGCGTGGTGTCCGAGCTGCCACCGCCGGTGACGACGAGCTCGCCGACCATCTGGTGACCGGCCATGGAGCAGAAGTAGCGGTACTTCCCCGCCGTAAGGTTCGCCTGGACCTCGTAATGCCCCTTGTTGGCGTCGAACGGGCTTGCGGTGATGTTGACGGTGACGTCGTGGTTGTAACCCGGCGTCGAGGTATCGAAGGTCAGGGTGTGCGGCATCCCCGTGGTGTTGCCCGTGTTCGCGCTGTTCTCGAAGACGATCGTCACTGGGCCTGCCGTCGCCGTGGTCGGTGCGGAGGCGTAGGCGGTGATGCTGTCGTTGGCCGTCCAGGTCAGCACCTGAGCCGCCGCCTGAGTAGCCGTCTGGTGGGTGTGCAGGGCAGCTGAGGTTGAGCTCAGCCATAGCCCCGCCGTCGCCAGGAGCACCAACAGTGCCGGTAGGCGACGCGCCGTTTTCTGGGAGCTGAGCGCTCGAGGTAAGGCCTTTATCGACAGGGCGGAACGTAACTTGGCAAGCATGGCGTACTGCACCTCTCACGATGTGCGCCGCGCGCCGACGGGCGCCGCGCTCGACGGGATGCGATCGGGCGGTGTGCCGGGTGCGGAGCAATTTCTCCCCGCACCCGGCGCCGACCGGCTAGAGCTCCCGCACCCGGATGTTGCGGAACTCGATCAGGTCGTTGTTGCTGTGGTTCTGCAGTCCCACGAAACCGCTGATGAACTGACGCAGGTCCGTGGACGGGTCGCCGCCGCGGGACGACTGCTTGCCCGGCGTGTTGTCGAACTCGTTGATCACCACACCGTTGCGGATGATCGTGTAGTGCTGGCCGACCACCCGGACCTCGTAGTCGTTCCACTGGTTCTTCGGGGTCACCCGTGCCTTGTCCAGGCCCTGTGACGAGAAGTTGTAGATCGAGCCGGTCTTCTGGGGTTCACCGGTGTCACCGTCATAGATCTGAACCTCCTGGCCGCAGTAGATCGCGACCCACGCGGCGGATGTCCGCGCCGACCCGACCGTCCCGCAGCTTCCGGTGGGGCGCTGCTCCAGCGGGGTTCTCGGATCGGGGAACCGCACGAAGACTCCGCTGTTCGCGCGGAATCCGTCCGGGGCGACGTCTCGGAACTGGAGCCGGACCGAGAAGTCTGCGAACGCCGCCTTCGAGTACCACAGCATGCCCAAGCCGCCGGAACTGCGGATGGTGCCGTCGCGCTGCAGATTGAACTGGCCTCCAGGGGCCTGGGTCCATCCCGTGAGCGACTTTGCCGTCCCGTCGAAGATCGTCTGGTACCCGTCGGTCTTGCCGACCTCCGAGTGGGACGCGGCGTCCTTGAGCTTGGACGCCTCGCGGTTGTCGATGACGCCGTCCTTGCGCCACTGGTTCACCAGGTCGTTCACGTGGTTCACGAACGCGCCGTGGTTGGGCCAGGTGCTCTCGTCGGCGATCAGGTCGTTGATCGTGCAGCCGCCACCGACCTGGTGGTTGGCCACATCCGTGTTGGTGTCGAGCATCCAGACCGTCGGTCGGGCGTCGGGCGCCGCGCAGCCGGCGTTGACGTCGATCTTCCCGGTGGCCTGCTCGCCGTTGGCGTAGGTCACCTTCAGCGTCGCGTGGTAGGTACCGAACTTCGCGTAGGTGTGCGTCGGGTTGGCTTCGCGCGACGGCCGGCTGCCGTCACCGAAGTCCCATTCCCAGGCCACGCCACCGGCCTTCGCGCTGGAGAACGCCAGCGTCTTCGGCTGGCTCGTTGCGACGGCCCGCGCCGAGGCGTCGCTCGGGTTCGGCGTGGCCGGACCACCCTGGTAGCTGATGCGGATCAACTTCTGGTTCGGGTCCAGGCTGAAGAAGCCGCCGGCGTAGTCCAGCATGTACAGCGCGCCGTCCGGACCGAACTTGGCGTCCATCCAGCTCTGCACCGCGTTGTCGCCGCCGCCGCCCCGGATGATCTGGCGCAGGTCCTCCGCGAAGGCCGGCGGTCCCTGATCCTTGACGTTCGCCGGGTTGACGGTCACCGCGACGCGGTTGTTGGGGTTGCACTCGTCGCCGATGAACCACTTGTTGTCCCAGTACGCCGGCCATGCGACACCGCTGTCGGTGTTGACCTGTGAGCGGTGGTACGTCGGGCCGTTCATGATGGCCTGGCAGCCACCCTTGACGTAGGGCTCGGTGTAGGTCGTCTCGCTCTGGACGTAGCTCGGGAGGCCACTGCCGTCGGCCCGCTTCGGGAAGACGGGCCCGCCGCCCTGCGGGGAGTACCAGATCATGTTGTTGCGAGCCGGCGGGATGTCGACGAGGCCGGTGTTGCGCGGCGATGTGTTCTTCAGGTGGTCGCAGTCGTACCAGCCGGTGAGGACGGTCGCGTCGGTGTTGCTGCGGTCACGGTAGGGCTGCTTGTCGCCCATGCAGTAGGGCCAGCCCTGGTTGCCCGCCGACGTGATGATCGTCGCGGTCTCGTACTTCGCCGGGCCCAGATCCGGACTCGGGGCATTCGCGTCCGGCCCGACCCACGCGGCCGTCAGCCAGTCGTTCGCCGTGTCGTAGGCGATCCGCGCGATGTTGCGGACACCCATCACGTAGATCTCCGGGCGGGTCTTGCCGCCGCCCTCCTCCTTGCCGGTGAACAGGTTGCCCTGGGGGATCGTGTAGGTACCGTTCGCCTCCGGGTGGATGCGAAGGATCTTGCCGTTGAGGTCGTTGGTGTTGCCCGCGGTACGGCGGGCGTCCTGGAATGAGAGGCCCTGGTAGTCCTGGGTCCAGTTGTTCCCGGAGTAACCGTCCGATCCCTGGGAGGAGTTGTCGTCACCGACGCCGATGAAGAGGTTGCCGTTCTTGTCGAAGGTCATGCCGCCACCGGTGTGGCAGCAGCTGTGGATCTGGGCGGTCCAGTTCAGCAGGTCCTTGCGGGTGCCCTGGTCGATCGTCTGCTTGGCGGCGTCGTAGGTGAACCGCGAGACCGTCCGCTGCCCGGTCTGCTTGTCACGGTCGACCGACTCGTGCGGCATCCAGTAGGCGTAGATCCAGCCGTTCTTGTCGAACTTCGGATCGAGGGTGATGCCGACGAGGCCTTCCTCGTTCTTGACCAGCTCGCTGCCGCTGCCGCGGTTGCCCATCACGGGGAGGGTGGTGAGCAGCTTGACCTGCTTGGTCTTCGGGTCCCACTGGTGGATGGTGCCGCAGCCGAGGCCGACGTTGGGGTTGTTCCAGTCGGCGATCGGGCCGGACGGGCAGGCCGCCTTACCGATGTAGAAGGCCTTGCCGTCGGGGGCGACGGTCAGGCCGTGGGGCTCGCCGATCTGGTCGAGCTGGCCCGGCTGGTTCTTCGCGGTCAGCCGATCGATCTTGTAGTTGGAGGCGATGGTCGCCTGACAGTCACCACGGACCATGCCGGTCGTCCACCCGATTGCGCCGAGCAGGTGGCCGAGGAACTGGTTGTCCTTGGTGTAGCTGTCCGTGGTGCGGCCCATGCCGGTATAGAAGGACCGGCCGCCGTCGTAGTCGCGGCACCACGAGATCGGGTGGAACGCGCCGTTGCCGCTCTGGCCCGGGTTGTAGGACCCCTCTTCGACCTGCGCGATCGTCTGGACCTTGCCGACCGGGTTCGGGTCCCAGTTGATCCACTGGTCCGACCGCGTCCACTTGAGCGGCAGGTCCTTGCTGGCCGGGTGCTGGTGGTCGGTGACATCCACCACCGCCTGCTGCACCTTGTCCTCCACGGGAGGCCCGGTGTCGGGGCCGAACAGCCGCAGCTCCGCCAGCTGGATAAGGGGATCACCGGCGTTCGCGGTGATGTTCAGGCGGTAGTACTGGTACGCCTGGCTGTTGTTGAACTGCAACAGCTTGGTCTGGAACCGCTGGGGGAAG
>JAOPWA010000544.1 GCA_025965915.1 Dactylosporangium sp.
CCCCCGAGCACGTCATCGAGAACGAGAAGGCGCTGGCAAAGGCCGGTGACGACCCCAAGAAGCGGCGCAAGGTCGTACGCAAGAAGCCGCCCGAGGGGTCGGTCGGCTGGGGCAAGCCGACCTTCGAGCGCCTGGTCGACGCCGAACCCGAGCCGCTCAAGTCGAGCTTCGTCGTCAGCCACGCGATGCTGCTCAACGTCATCGGTCGTGGCGGCAACGCCTTCGAGGCGATGCGGCACCTGCTCGAAGACAACCACGAGGACCGTCCCGCGCAGCGCCGCCACATCCGGCGGGCCATCGCGATCTACCGCGCGCTGCTGGCCGCGGGCGTCGTCGAGTCCGTCGAGGGTGAGGTCCGGCTCACCGACGACCTGCAGTTCGACTTCGCGCTCAACCAACCGCTGTCGCCGTTCGCCCTGGTCGCCATCGAACTGCTCGACCGGGAGTCGCCGGCGTACGCCCTCGACGTGCTCTCGGTCATCGAGTCCACACTGGACAACCCGCGCCAGGTGCTCTCCGCCCAGCAGTTCAAGGCGCGCGGCGAGGCGGTCGCGGCCATGAAGGCAGAGGGCATCGAGTACGAGGCGCGGCTGGAACTGCTCGAGCATGTCACCCACCCCAAGCCGCTCGCCGAGTTGCTCGACGCCGCGTACGACATGTACCGGCGGGGGCACCCCTGGGTCGCCGACCACGAGCTGGCGCCCAAGTCGGTCGTGCGCGACATGTACGAGCGGGCGATGACCTTCGTCGAGTACGTCGGCTTCTACGGGCTCACCCGCTCGGAGGGCCTCGTCCTGCGCTACCTCGCCGACGCCTACAAGGCGCTGCGGCAGACCGTGCCCGAAGACGCCAAGACCGAGGAGCTCATCGACCTGGAGGAGTGGCTCGGTGAGCTGGTCCGGCAGGTCGACTCCAGCCTGATCGACGAGTGGGAGCGGCTGCGCAACCCCAGCGACGACCCGGCCGCAGCCGTCGCGGTCGCCGAGCCGCCCGCCGTGACCCGCAACGTCAGGGCCTTCCGGGTACTGGTCCGCAACGCGCTGTTCCGCCGGGTCGAACTGGCCGCGCTGCGCCGCTACGACCTGCTCGGCGAACTCGACGCGGGGGACGGCTGGGACGCGTCCGCCTGGGCTGAAGCGCTGGAGCCGTACTTCGACGAGTACGACGACATCGGCACCGGCCCCGAGGCCCGTGGCCCGGCGTTGCTCGTCATCGATCAGCAGCGCGACCGCTGGGTCGTACGCCAGATCTTCGACGACCCGGACGAAGACCACGACTGGGGTATCAGCGCCGAAGTCGACCTGGCGGCGTCGAATGAGGCTGGCGCGGCGGTGGTACGGGTGACCGCCGTCGGGCCGCTCTGACGGTGAGGTACGTCAGCAGTCCGAGGGGGCCCAGCACGATCGTCAGCACCAGGACGGGCGCCATTACCAGCGGGTGTACCCCTCGTTCGCGGCTGTCCAGATAGAGCCACCGGCCGAGGTGCTCCCGGCGCGCTTCACCAGGAGTCCATCGCCTGTTGGACATACTGCCCGAGCAGCATGAGGACGAGGCCGATGGTGAGGCCGGCGGTGACCAGCCGGCGGCGGTGCGCCTCGTACGCGTGCCACCACGCGATGGCCGCCTCGGCCAACGGAGCGGCCTCGCTCCGGGACGACGGGCGCAGGCACGGCGCCAGGCGGGTGGCGGCGCTCGACGGTACCCGGGCGGTCGCGGTGCCGGACCGCACCGGGGCGGCGTTCGGCCATTCCGTGGTCTCAGCCGGCAGCACCTGGACGTCGACGAGCCATCCGCGCTCGTCATCGGAGCGCCAGCAATCGGCCCGCCGCGTGAAGGCGCGGTGAAGATAGTCGTCGGCCGCCTCGGGCCGGCCCAGGCGCGTACGCAGCAGCTCCAGCCACTTCCACCGGGCCGCCACGTCAGTCAGCACGTCGGGATAGAGCAGGTCTGCCTCATCCTCGTAACCCACCACGCCGGCGGCGCCGCGGCGCAGCGGTTCGAGATGGCGCGCAACGAACGCGACGTACTCGGGCGGCGCCTCGTCCGCCATTCGAAGCAGCACCCCAAACATGTCGCCTCCCCGGTCGTGCGTGCCAGCGGCGTCATGACCAGGATGCACCAGGCACGGGTGGGGCCGGTAGTAGCACGTGTGGCGTCTGTCCGGCTGCGCGCAGCCGGACAGACGCCCGTGGCCGCGGCCTGGGAAACGAGGGGCGGGGATAGGCTCAGAAGTGGATCACCGTCAACTTCAGGGGAGGAACGATGCCTGATCGACTGGACGGCACGGTGGCACTGGTCACCGGCGCCTCGAGCGGCATCGGTGAGGCGACGGCGCTCGCGCTTGCCGAGCAGGGCGCCGTGGTCGCGCTCGCCGCGCGTAGGGCCGACCGACTGGAGGCGCTCGCCGCCAAGATTCGCGAGGGCGGCGGCAGGGTCCTGACGCTCACCGCCGACGTCGCCGACGAGCAGCAGGCCCGGGAGGCCGTGGAGCGCACGGTGGCCGAACTGGGCCGGCTGGACACGTTGGTCAACAACGCGGGCGTGATGCTGCTCGGGCCGGCGGTCGACGCACCGTTGGAGGAGTGGCGGCGGATGGTCGAGGTCAACGTGCTCGGACTGCTGTACTGCGCCCACGCCGCGTTGCCGCACCTGCTTCGTGCCGCCGAGGACGGGCCGCGCCGGGTGGCCGACCTGGTCAACATCAGCTCCGTGGCCGGGCGACGCGCGACCCGTGGCAGCGGGGTGTACAACGCGACCAAGCACGCCGTCGGGGCGTTCAGCGAAGCGCTGCGCCAGGAGGTCACCGGCCGGCACGTCCGGGTGTCGCTGGTCGAGCCGGGTGCGGTCGAAACCGAACTGGCCAGTCACAACCGCCCGGAGATCCTGGAGGGGATGATCAAGCAGCGGTTCGGCGGCATCGAACGGATGCAGGCCGGCGACATCGCCGACGCCATCAACTACATCGTCACCCGACCGCGCCACGTCGCGATCAACGAGATCCTCATCCGCCCGACCGAGCAGGAGGCCTGAGCGCACCGCTCCGGTCGGCCTGTGCCGGATTCGGCCAGGCCGACCGTTGCGGCACGTCGTCAGCGTTGCGGTCGCAGTGGACGCACGGCTGTGTTCCCTGTGGATGCCGTGAACGCAGTCACCGCAGGCGACTGCGGACTGTCGGCCCGCTCGTCCGGCCGGTCGAACGAGTCGAACCGCCCGTACCGAACATCGGTGCGGTTGTCGGATCCGTTGTCGTTCGCGGTGACGAAGACCGACCGGAACGTGTCGTCGAGCGCCGTCAACCCCTGGTAATCGCCCAGGAAGTAGCCGCGCGCGTTCGGTGCCCGCAAGAGGTCGAAGACCGGGGCGATCTGTCGCTCGTGACCGAAGCGCGAACCGCTACGGGGAGAGACCGTCAGCCACGTACTGGTCGGCAGGGTGGTCTTGTTGCCCGGCTTGAGGGTACGCACGTCGTAGTAGGTCACCCCGACGTCGCCGTTGTCGGTGACCGCGATGCTGGGGGTGAAAGCCGGGGTACCGGTGTCGCGGTTGGCCCGGATCGGCCTGCTCCAGGTGTAGCCACCGTCCGTGCTGTGGACGAGTTGGATCTGGTTGTACGTGCCGCTGGTGAAGTCCGAGCCCTCGTAGGCGACGTAGAGCTCGCCGGTGTGGGGGTCGACCGCGGGGAACGGCAGCCCAGCGCCGGTGCGCAGCGGCGCGCCGGTGTTGGGGTCGGTGTCCAGAACGCTGGTGTCCGGTGCGATCACGACCGGCAGGCTCCAGGTGCGGCCGGCGTCGGTCGAGCGCACCATCTCGAACCGGGAGAACTCCACGGTGTTGCCCGTGTCGTCGGAGTACTGGATCGACGTGTAGAAGTCGTAGAGCGTCCCGGTACGCGGATCGGCCACGATCACGTTGCCGATCGTCTGCTGGTGCGGTGCCATCTTGACGATGACCCGTGGTGCGCTCCAGGTGCGTCCGAAGTCCCGGGTGACCGACAGGTACGTAGGTCCGTCGATGAACCGGGCGCCGTCGGGGGAGAACGCGAGCCGGTCCCAGACCTGGTAGGCAGAGCCGGGGCGGACGGGGTCGGCCGTCACCGAGTTCTTGTCGTTGCTGCCCTCGAGGGTCGTGTCCTTGATGACCTCCGTGGTGTTGCGCCAGGTACGCCCGCCGTCGTATGACGTGACGGCCGCGACCGCATTGCGTGGGTTGTTCGCGTCGAAACTCAACGCGCTGCCGTACACCGTCCCCTCAGGACCGATGCTGACCCATGGGTCCGAGGCGCGCTCGTAGTCCAGCCCGCCGGACGCGCACCGCGACACCGGCCAGGTGACCTGGTGAAACGATCGGCCGCCGTCGGTGGAGTAGGCGCCTGCCAGGCCGTGGGAGCCACCGTCGCTCCAGCGGTCCTGCTGCCACGCGGCGACCACCTGGGAGGGGCGCAGGCGGTTCGTGGCGACGGAGGGTTCGACCTCGGCCCCGGGGTAGAGCACCGATGTCGGGGTGGCGCCCGCGGTGCAGCCGGCGTACGGGTCGCCGTGGGACAGCCGTGCTGGCGCGGTCGTAGCCGGGGCCGCCGTGGCGACCGTGGCGGGAGCCAGCGTGACGGCGACGGCGGCACCGACCGCCATGAATCGTTCGGATGTGCGCATGTACGCTCCTTCGGCCGTAGGCCATCACGGATCACGTCGCTGCACGTACAGATTGATCCACACTTTAGAGCGACCGCATTGCTGATCGATAGTCGTTAACGCGGCCCGGCCGGGCCGATCTCCGGGGCTTCCCTGATGGCGGTACTTGCCGGCATGCGTCACGCTGGACATCGGCGCCGGTATCGCGCCGCCGCCGCCCCACTGATCTGGAGGCCCGATGAACACGGCACGCTTGCTGGCCTGGCTCGTCCTGCCGCTGGTAGGTCTGGTGGTGCTCGGCACGCTGGCGATCTGGCTGTTCAAGGCACTGCTCGGCCTGGCGTTCTACCTGGTGATCGGTGCCCTCGTGGCGGGCGGCGCGGTCTACCTCTACCGCCGGGCGAAGCGGGCGGTGGAGCCGGGCAGCCGCAACCGCCGGCGCATCGACGCGGCGGCCCAGACCTACCGGATGCGCAACCGCTGATCCGGCCGTACCGGGAAGACGCGCTCAGTCGAGGAGTTCGTAGAGCCGGTCCAGCGCCGTGTCCCAGGGTCGGGCCGAGATGACCGGGATCCCGTGCCGGGCCGCCTGCTCCGCCAGCCAGTCGCTGTAGCGGACGCTCGCCTCGGCCCGGCCGCGCTGCTCGCCGGCGTCCGGCTCGCGTAGCCGGTAGTTGTGCACCAGTTGCTCGACGTCAGGCTCGTGGACGCGTTCGGCGGGGAAGTGGGCGTGCCGTACCGGCGGGCCAGTGGGTAGCTGAGTGCGGTCTTTCCGGTGCCGAGGCGCTGATCGCATGCCCAGTGGTCGGGCTCACGTTGCTACGATACCCTAGGGGGGTATCGTATAATGCTCGACGAGCCCCTCATCAAGGAGACCACGATGGCGACCACCACCTACACCGTTTCCGGTATGACCTGTGGGCACTGCGTCAACGCCGTGACCTCGGAGATCCAGCAGCTCGAGGGGGTACGCGACGTGCAGGTCGACCTGGCCAGCGGCGCGGTCACCGTCACCAGTGAGGCACCCCTCGACGACGCGGCTGTGGCGGCCGCGGTCGACGAGGCCGGATATCAGGTCGTGAGCTGAGCATGGCGATCCTGACCAGGCTGGGCGCGTACGCTCTCAGTCTGGTGATCGTGTTCGCCGCCGCGGTGGGGCTCGGCAAGATGACCGGGTCCTACGCTGTCACCGCTCCCACGGGTGGGCACCCGGCCCATGAAGCCGCCGAGGCCGGGCACAGCGGCGGCCACAGCGCCGAACTGCCAGGAGGCCTGCAGACCAGCCAGGACGGCTACCGGCTCAAGCCGGTGACGACCGGGCTGGCGGCCGGCGCCGTCACAGACTTCGCCTTCCAGATCATCGGTCCGGACGGGGCGACGGTGACCCGCTACACCCCGACACATGAGCGCAACCTGCACCTGATCGTGGTGCGCCGCGACCTGGCCGGATTCCAGCACGTACACCCGACGCTGGGTGGGGACGGCACCTGGCGGATCCCGCTCACGGTGCCAGCGCCCGGCCAGTACCGGGTCTTCACCGACTTCCAGCCCGCAGGTCGGGCGCGGCCGATGACGCTGGGCGTCGACCTGCCGGCTGCCGGCAACTACTCGGCGACACCGCTGCCCGCGCCGGTTCGCACCACCACGGTCGACGGCTATACGGTCGAGTTGGCCGGCGACCTCGCCGCCGGTAGCTCGAGCAGGGTGACGCTACGGGTCAGCCGCGACGGTAAGGCGGTGACGGACCTGCAGCCGTACCTGGGCGCGTACGGGCACCTGGTCGCCCTGCGCGACGGTGACCTCGCCTACCTGCACGTCCATCCCGACGGCGGGCCTGGTGACGGGCGCACCGTACCCGGCCCGGACGTGACCTTCTACGCGGAGGTGCCAAGCGGCGGCGCGTACCGGCTGTACCTGGACTTCCAGCACGCCGGCCGGGTGCACACAGCCGAGTTCACCGCCGTCGCAGCCGGCAACTGAAGGGAGAGGTCATGACACGTCTGCTGGCTGACGCGGGCAACCAGATCGAACTGGCGATCGGGGGCATGACCTGCGCCTCCTGCGCCGCCCGGATCGAGAAGAAACTCAACCGCATCGACGGGGTGCAGGCCACGGTCAACTACGCCACCGAGAAGGCGAAGATCGCGTACCCGGACGGGGTGACGCCGCAGGACCTGATCGCGACCGTGGAGAAGACGGGCTACCGCGCGGAGCTTCCGCCACCACCCGCCGCGGCCCAGGCCGCCCCGGCCGAGCCCACCGACGAGCTGGCCTCCCTGCGTACCCGGCTGTGGGTCTCGCTGGTGCTGACCGTCCCGGTGATCGTGCTTTCGATGGTGTCGCCGTGGCAGTTCACCAACTGGCAGTGGCTGGCCCTGGCCCTCGCAGGTCCGGTGGTCGTCTACGGCGGGGCA
>JAOPWA010000566.1 GCA_025965915.1 Dactylosporangium sp.
AGCATGCTGTGGCCGGGTTGGCCGCCTGCGGTGGTGAGGTCGAGCCAGGCCCAGTCGTAGAAGCGGGGGCCTTTCGACCCGGCGCCGGCCGACATCGGCTGCCACGCCGAAGCGGGCAGGCCGTCGGTGAGCTGGTCGGCGCGGACCCGGACTTGCCGCCATCGATGGGGACCGGGTGATCGCAGGACACGGCCAGTACATAGCCCAGGCCGCGGGCCTGCAGGCGGGCGCGTAAGACCGGGTCGTTGCCGTAGACCTCGTCGCCGGCCACCCAACCGGCCGCGACCCCGCCATCAAGGGCGTCTTCGATCATGTCGCCGGCCAGCTGCGGTTTCGTGGCGAATACCGTGCCGGTGGGAACCCAGCCGCGGTACACCGGTCGGGGTCGTCGGTCCACGACGCGGGTAGATACAGCCGGCGGTCGGCAAGGGCGCGTCCACGCGGGCTGGCGTAGGCCAGGAACACGCCGACCTGGGCGTTTTCGATCCTGCCAGCGGTGCCGGTGTACTGCCGTTGCACCCCGACCGAGTGGGTGCCTTTCTTGAGATCCCCGGTCTCGTCGACCACCAGTACCGCGTCGGGGTGCGCCAGTCGCGCCACCACGAACCCGCGCACGTCGTCGCGCACGGCGTCGGCATCCCAGCGCGCGGTCCGCAGCAACCGCTGCATCGCATCCGGGCGGGCATACCCGGCCTGCTCAGCCAACCCCCAACAGGTTTTGGACTTCACATCCGACAGCAGTCCTGACACGAACACCCGGGCGGTACGTCGCGGTTCCACCCGGGCAAACCGGCCCGCGACCCGGTCCATCACGTCGTCGAATACCGCCTGCCAACCGGCGGGGTCTACGCTGTGGCCCGCGGCCACCGCACGATCTTTAGTTGTCTCCACAAGTCACTGATGATCACGCGGTGGCCGTCTTCTCGCAGCCCCGGATCCGCCAAGGTCACGAAGTGCGTCTGCCGTACTAGGCCGGCCGAGTAGTCATCGCTAGGCAGCTCCACGCTGATCACATCGTGCCCTCGCTGGCCGAGCTCGCGCTCGACGACGTGCCAGTACCAGGCGTCGCCACCCGCCCCTGGAATGAGCACATAGGTCACTCGGCCAAGATACTCCTCCACGTTCACCCGAACGGCCAGATGCGTCGAACTATCGAACATCAACTGGTGGCACAACTCTTGCGGCAACCGAAAACCGGCTAGTCGTTGTCGGCCTGAATGGCCCACCAATTGGCACTCGGTCCGAAATTACGTCTTTAACCATGTGAGTAACGACGCACATTTCATCGTCGAACCGACACCGGTGACAAACTGTGTCCGTCACACAGTCCGTGTACCGCCGCTACACCTGAAAACCCTTACTCACCACCGGTTCGCGCCGGGTGCCGTACGGGTACGAACCGGGACGGCACCGGGGCAACCTCTTGCCCGGCGCACGCCCGCTCTGATCAGTGACGGGGTACATCCGTGTCACCTCGGAGGGTAAACCGCGTGCGACCGATGTTCGGAGCGCTGCGTCAGTACAACTACCGGCTGTGGGCGACGGCCGATCTGATTTCCGTCACCGGTACCTGGATGCAGGTTCTCGGCGTGAACTGGTACCTGCTGCAGACCACCGGGTCGGCGGCGAAGATGGGCTTGGGCATCGTGCTCCAGTCGCTGCCGGTGTTGCTCCTGGGGCCGTACGCGGGTGCGCTGGCGGACCGGATCCGGCCGCGCCCGCTGCTGGTGGTGAGTCAACTCGTACACGCGGCGCTGGCCGCCGCGCTCGCACTCGTCGTCTTCACCGGCTCGCACGCCGTCTGGCCGGTGTACCTGATCTCGTTCTTCCACGGTGTGGTCGCCGCCATCGACGGGCCGGCGCTGGGCCGCTTCGGGTCCATGGTCGTTGGACCCCGGTTGCTGGGCAACGCGCTCGCGCTCGGCTCGCTGATCAACTCGACCGGCCGCATCGTCGGGATGAGCGTCGGCGGGGTACTGGTCGCCGCCGCCGGCGTGGGGCCACTGTTCGCCGGTAACGCCGTCAGCTTCGTGGCTGTCGTCGCCGCGCTGCTGCTGATGCGTCCACGCGAGTGGCATGCGCTGGCAAGTTCGTCGGACGCCCCGGCCGCCGAGCGGGGCGTGCGTGCCGGGTTCGCGTACCTGCTGCGCCAACCGGTCGTATTGGTCACGCTCGCGTTGTCGCTGATCCTCGGCATGCTGGGGCGTAACTACCAGGTCACCATGGCCGCAATGAGCGCCGGGCCGCTGCACGCCGGGGGAGCCGGGTACGGGCTGCTGTCAACCGTCTTCGCCGTCGGAACGGTCCTCGGTGCGCTGGTCACCGCGCAGCGGCCGGAGCTTTCCCGCCGGCTGCTGCTGGGCGCCGGGGCGCTGGCGAGCATGCTGCAACTGTTCGCCGGGTTGGCGCCCGGCCTGATGACGTTCGCCGTGCTGCTGCTACCGATCGCGTCGGCGGCGGTCGTCATCGACACGACCGTCGCGGCGCGGGTACAGCTCGATACCCGCGAGGACATGCGTGGCCGCGTGGTGTCGGCGATGTCGATCGTCGGGTCACTGTCGGCAATGGTGGGCGCACCGATGCTCGGATGGCTGTCGGAGCGGTCGGGTCCGCGTACCACGCTGGTCTTCGCCGGTGCCGTGTGCCTGCTCGCCTGCGCCGTCGCGGCCGTCCTGTCCGCCCGACTGGCCGCTGCGGGCAGGGCCGCCATGCCGGCGACCCCGCCCGTCGCCGAGCCGATGCCGGTCCAGGCTGTCCCGGTCATCGCCGCGATCACGGCCCCGATACCGGCCCTCCCGGAGCTGCAACCGGTGTCACCGGGGCGTTGAACGTTCCTGGGTTCTCGTCCCAGAGGTGGTTGGAACAGTGGAAGACGCCGTGGAACAGGTGTCAGTCAGCCATCACGGCCATGCCGGCGCGAAGGGCCGGCCCGGCGAGGCTTGCCCGGTCGCTTGCCGGTAGCCACACGTGTTTGGGGTCCATCGCGTCTGGAGTGCCCGGCCGCATGGGGGCCGCCTCGGCGTCGAGGTGCGCCACGAAGCGGGCGCCGCTGGCGGTGGCATGCGAACATGGCGCGGTCCATTGAGGACTCCTGGCGGCCCGAACGAGTCGCAGGCATGGACGCCCGCGCGGTGGACCCGCTCGCAAGGGGTTGCCCACCGCTACGATGAACGCCCTGGTGGGAGATGTTCTCCAAGGACCAGGGCGTTCATCGTCAGCGGCGCTTGCTTGCTGCGCGTGCCAGATCTGTGCCAGATCAGGTGTGACCTTGGCGTCAGGCGGTCGGGTAGGGCTCCCCCGGACGTACCGGCTCGAAGGTGTCACCGAAGCCCAGGTTCGCAATCTCCCTGATGGCTTTCTCCCTCTGGTCGTCCAGCAGGAGAAACAGGATGGTCGCGGCGTCTCGGTAGGTCATTACCGCCGGGGGGTCGCCTTCGTAGTCGACTTGGCGTAGGACTCCGTCGCGCTGAGCCTCGGAAAGGAACTCCTCGCTGGCGGTACCCTCGCTGCCTCTGAGAACCCGCACCATCAGCGCCTTGGCCGGAAGTGTCTCACCGTAAACGATGATGGGTGTGGGAGAGCCCCTGTTGAGGTACGTGGCTAGCGCTTGTCGGGGGGTGACTTCGTGGTCCATGTACACCTTTGTTCGTAGAGTTCATGAGCATCATGAAGGCTGTCATCGATTCGGTCATGCGCTGAGCGTGCCGTGTGCTTCCTCAATCAGCCCATCCAGAGCGGCCGCGATCGCGTGGTCTCGGTCACGAGTTGCGTGCTGGTAGATCATGGCGGCGGGGGTGCATGAGTGACCGACTCGGGCCATCAGTTCCTCGAGCGTAGCTCCGCTCTGTGCCGACCAGGTGCGGCCAGTCGTCGAAGGGCTGCGACCTTACGGTCACAGCCCTTTCGGATCGAGCGGCTTTTAGATGCAGTCGGCGACGCCGGCCAGGGCGCAGACCGCTACCAGGCGCAGCAGGTAGGACGGGGCGTCCGACCAGTCCAGCCGGCTGGGGTCGGGCAACAGATGACCTTCGATCAGGGCCGTGACGTGTACTTCCCGTGCGTACTCGGCCAGCGCTGGCGCGTCGGTGACCCGCTCACGGAGCTCATCGCGGATGGCCGCCCCGTGCTGGTCGATCGCGGCGAGCAGACCCGGCGAGCGGATGGCGGCCACCAGGCCGTCGACACCCACCCAGGCCATCAGATCATCAAGGCTCGTCCGCGCCGCTTCGACCGTCACCCGGTCCGCCGTCCTGCCGTAGTCGCTCGTCATGAGTTCAGACGGTATTGACTCCGAAGGGCTTACAGGGGCTTGGAAACCCATCCGCACCCGGGTGCCACCTGAAGCACTCCGTCAGGCACACTCCGAGCAGATTTGCTGGCCGTGGCGGCCCGCGGTGAGCTGGCTGCGGTGGTGCACCAGGAAGCAGCGCGAGCACCGGAACTCGTCGGACAGCATGGGTACGACCGACACGGTGAGTTCCTCGCCGGAAAGGTCGGCGCCAGGCAGCTCAAAGCCTTCGACGGCTTCGACTTCGTCGAGGTCCAGGGCCGGGGACTGTGCGGCGCGGCGGGCCTGGAGCTCCTCCAGGCTGTCTTCTTCGAGTTCGACGACGGTGCGGCGGGGTGCGTCGTAGTCGGTGATCGCCATGGGTGTAACCCTCCACGGGGCGCGGTGTGATGGTGTGGCGTACGCAGTCGAGGATGGGTGTGTTCCGCGAGCGCGACGAGCAGGTGGGGTGGTGTCGCCGGGACGATCACCACCCGGCCAGACTTGGACCGGATCATGGCCCCACGTACCCATTGTTCGCCGGCTCAAACACCGATCTGGGGCTCGTCCGTCGAACGTGGACCATCGGGCTCAGGTGCCGATGACCGCCGGCTCCTGCGCCGCGTCGTAGGACGCCATCACGTGCTCGATGAGCGCGATGAGTACCCGCTTGCTCGACTCCTTGTCGCGTGCGTCGCACAGCATGAGCGGGACCTGCGGATCCAGGTCGAGGGCGAGACGGACCTCGTCGGTCTCGTAGGAGCGGCCTCCCTCGAAGCAGTTGATCGCGACGATGAATGGCGTGCCGCGGCGCTCGAAGTAGTCCACGGACGGGAAGCACGAGGCCAGTCGGCGGGTGTCGGCCAGTACCACCGCACCGATCGCACCGAGCGCCAGCTCGTCCCAGACGAACCAGAACCTGTCCTGGCCGGGTGTGCCGAACAGGTAGAGCACCAGATCGTCGTTGATGGTGATGCGGCCGAAGTCCATCGCCACCGTCGTGGTCGACTTCTGCTCTACGCCGGACAGGTCGTCGACGCCGACGCTCTCGCGCGTGAGCGACTCTTCGGTGGAGAGCGGTCGGATCTCGCTGACCGCCCCCACCAGCGTGGTCTTACCCGCGCCGAACCCGCCTGCGACCAGGATCTTGACGGCGGTCGGCATCTCGTCGGCAGTATCCGCTATATCAGAGGGAACGTAGTCCATTGATCACCGCCTTGAGTATGCGCTGACTGTGCAACTGCGCCACCGGCGTGGGGTCGCGGGCCAGCACGAGACCCTTGGCGAGCAGGTCACCGAGCAGCACCCGGATGATGCCCACCGGAAGGTCCAGGTGGGCCGAGATCTCCGCGACCGACTGCGGATGTTGGCACAGCGTGAGGATCTCGGCGTGTTCCGGCCCCAGGCCAACCAGTGCCGACGACACCGGCTGGGTGGCCACGACGAGCGCGATCAGATCGAACTGGCCGGTCGTGGGTCGGGTCCGGCCCTGGGTCATCGCGTACGGACGCACGACCGGTCCGGCGTCCTCGTCGAGCCAGCGGTTGTCGGCGGCGTCTTCTGAGGCAACCATGGCAGCCTGTCACCTGTCTCCGATAGGGGAAGTGGTCAGGCGTGTCTCCGTGGCCAGGTACTGGCCGACGCGGGTGACCAGCATCGCCATCTCGTAGGCGATGAGCCCGATGTCGGAGTCCTCGGCCCCGAGGACCGCGAGGCACGCGCCGCGACCGGCGGCGGTCACGAAAAGGAACGCCGATTCCATCTCGATGATGGTCTGCCGCACGGGGCCGCCGCCGAAATGACGTCCGGCGCCGCGGGCGAGGCTCTGGAATCCGGCCGCCACAGCGGAAAGATGATCGGCGTCCTCTCGGTCGAGCTCGCTGGACGCGGCGATCAGTAATCCGTCGGCGGACAGGACCACGGCCTGTCTGGCGTCGCCGACTCGTGCGATCAGGTCGTCCAGCAGCCAGTGAAGATCCGCGACTGAATTTGCCTTGAACGCCACTAGTGGTCCTCTCCCTGCGGGTCCCCAGGGCCGTCGGCCGGCATCGTGCTGGCTACGAGGTGGCCTGCGGCGCTGTCGACTGGTGGAACGTGTTCGGCGTCGGAACGACCGCGCCTGGTTTGCCGCTGGTAGGACGACAGCATTTGACGGATGTCGGCCGGGGCCCGGCCCGGGCCTTCGCTGTCGGGCTCCGGGAACGACGCGGCGGGCTCGTTGTGCAGGGGTGCCGCCAGGTTGGCCTGGCGCACCCGGCGGGGCAGCCCGTTGGGGGTCTCGCCCCCGGTCACCGGCTCGGAGGGCGCGGCGGGCTCGACGACCACGGCCGGTTCGGATGCTATTTCGGCGGCGGGTTCGATCCGTGCCGCCAGCGGTGACTCGGCGGGCTCGATCGGGTCGGGCTGCGGTGACTCGGCGGGTGCGATCGGCGCCGCCAGCGGCGACTCGGTGTTGAGACGCGCGTCGAGGCTGGTTCCGAAGCGGGACTGGGGGCGCACCAGCAGGCCGGCGGACGTGCGCCGGGAACCGGCCCCGTTGACCGTCGGGCTCACGATCGGCTGGGGGTCGATGTCGCCGGTGGCCGGTCCGGCTTCCAGTGCGGCCCGCCGGGCGCTCTTGATGCGGGCCGGTGACGGTGCGGTGTCGTCGACGTCGACCACCAGGGACGACGGGATCA